>JALYYD010000130.1 GCA_030946775.1 Gemmatimonadota bacterium | reverse complement strand
GCCGCACGCACCGCGCTGATGAATGGATTCACGACGATTCGCGATCTCGAGACCGAAGGCGCGATGTACGCCGACGTTGACGTGAAGACGGCAATCAATCGCGGAGTGATCCCCGGACCGAGGATGTTCGTATCTACGCGGGCGATGGCGCCTACCGGGACGTATCCGCTCTCCGGTTATTCCTGGGAGATCAAGGTCCCGGAAGGAGTCCAGATCGTTGACGGCCCGGAGGACATTCGCAAGGCGGTGCGCGAAGAAGTGAAGTATGGCGCGGACTGGATCAAATTCTACGCGGACAGAAGGTATTACGTCGCGCCGGACGGTCGGCTCCGCTCTTGGGTGAACTTCACCGACGAAGAGCTGAAGATGCTCGTCACCGAGGCTCACCGGCTCGGCAAGAAAGTCGCCGCCCACGCGATGGGCTGGGATGGAATAGACGCCGCGCTCCGCGCCGGCGTGAACACGATCGAGCACGGCGACGGACTCACCGACGATCTCCTCGACCGGATGGCAGCGCAAAAGGTTTATTGGGTCCCGACGATATACGTCGGAGTTTACGTCGCGCCGGGACGCGGCGGAGTTTGGCCGAGGATGGTCGAGCTCGAGCGCGCAGCATTCGCAAAAGCGCTGGCAAAGCACGTGATGATCGCATTCGGCACCGACGCAGGCGGATTCGCATGGTCGGAGAACGCCGCGAAGGAATTCGACTTGATGGTGAGGTACGGGATGTCACCGATGGCGGCGATCAAGTCATCCACTTCAGTCGCAGCCGAGCTCCTCGGCGAGGTGCAGAATCAGGGAGCGATTGCGCCGGGGATGGTGGCGGACATCGTCGCTGTTCCGGGGGATCCGCTACTGGACATCACACTCCTTCAGAGAGTGAATTTTGTAATGAAGGCAGGTGTGATTTACAAGCAAACTACGAACTGAATAGAACACGTTGATAGCGAACCGCGATACGCTCACCGCGGTTCGCTAACAACCCAACTACCGATTGGTGCCCCACTCGCGAATAGCTGTCCGCGTATCGCGGTCAGCCATCCGCTTGTAGTGTGATGTTGCTTTTACGGATCGATCGGTTCGGGCTCGATCTGCCGGCCCTCTTCCTCATCATCACCGAACCCGAACGGATTATCGCTTACGTCGCCGACTCGCTCGACGTGAACGACCTGGCGTAGCTGCTGCCCGTTCGCGTTGATCGTGACGAGATAGTCACCCGCGTCGACGTTGTTACCGCCGCGGCCGCCACCGCCGAATCCGCCGCCGCCCCCGCCGCCCGGCGTCTGCGGCCCGAGCGTCGCCGATTCAGACGGCCTGAGGTTGATCTCGCCCGGTGCTCCACCGCCACCGCCCCCGCGTCTGCCGCCGCCGGCGAATCCGCCCGGACCACCACCACCGCGATTTCCCATCTTCTCACGCATCGCGCGCATTCCCGCAGTGTCACCGCGCGCGCGCATCGCGGCCATGCTGTCTCGCGCGGCTGCCATCGCCGCGCTGTCCATCCCTGCAGGTATTCTCGGCGCGCCCGCAGCGCCGGTCGTGTCACCTCCGGCGCGCCGAACCGAATCGTCACGCACCCGGCGCACATTCGCCGCAATGATGCTGTCACGGCGAGCCGCGGGACCGAGAGGTTTCGCTCTGGTGCGAAGATCCCAATAGACGCGGTGAAGTCCCGCGCCACCGGGGCCTGTGAGCGTGCGAACTGTATCGCCCCGCACGTTGGTGATGAGAATGCGGGTCGTGTCGCGCGCCGAGCCCGACGTAAGGCGGTACACGATCTCTGCGCCGTACTGCGCATTCGGAACGCGGAAAAGCTTGTCACCAGGCGATGCCTGCTGAGTGGCGAGAGAATACTGATATGCCGTCTTCGGTGTGAACAAATAGGTGTTGTTCGCCATCACGCTGGTGTTCATCTGCTCGAGTGGCGCGATGTCCACGATCCAGATCGAGCGGCCGTGCGTGCCGGCGATCAGCTCCCGGTCGCGCGGATGAATCTTGAGATCGTACACCGGCACCGTCGGCAGCCCGGTCATGAATTTCTGCCAGTGCGCGCCGCGATCGGTTGACGTGTATGCGCCGACGTCGGTGCCGGCGAAGAGCAGATCGCGGTTCGCGACATCCTCGCGGATGACGTGAATGTAATCCGCGCCCCCAGTCGGGAGATCGGACGCGATCGAACGGAACGTTCTCCCGAAATCATTCGAAACGTACAGGTACGGCTTGAAATCATTCTCGCGATGATTGTCGAACGAGACGTACACAGTCGACGAATCGAAGTGCGACGGCTCGACCCTGCTCACCCAGGTTCGCTTCGGAACTCCGGGGAACCGGGTGGTGATGTCGGTCCAGCTTCCACCATCGTTCGTCGTCAGCCACACGTTGCCGTCGTCGGTGCCTGCCCAGAGAATTCCAGGCCGCACCGGCGATTCGCCGAGCGCCGTGATTGTGCCGTAAGTCTCCGCGCCGGAATTGTCGCGGCTGATTCCGCCCGTTGTCTTGACGCTGACGTTGATCTTCGCCGAGTCCCTGGTCGAGAGATCGGGCGAGATTGGATAGAAGTGGTCGCCCCGGTCGGCCGACTTGAGGACCCGATTGCCTCCCATGTAAACCGTGTTTTCCGAGTGCGGCGAGAGGAAATACGGCGCCTCCCAGTTGAAGCGGTAGCGGCGCGCGGAATCGAGCGCGGCGCGGGCGTGAATGTCGGAAAGCATGTGCGTCAGTCCGGGAGTCACAGGAAGCGTGGTATCTCCGCGCGCAATGATCAGAGAATCCTCGAAGGCGCTTGTCCGATCGCGTCCGCCGCCCTGCATGATCGTCGTGCGCGTATTTTGCGCGACGTTGAGGCGCGATGCGTTGCCGCCCTGAGACTCGCTGTAGATGATGTTGGCGTCCGTCGGATCCTGCGCGGTGTAGAAGCCGTCTCCGCCCCCGACATTGAACCAGTCTGCGTTCGTTATCCCGGCGCTGTTGCGCGAGCGGCTCGGCCCGCACCACGAGCCGTTGTCCTGCAATCCGCCGCAAACCCGATACGGCTTCTGCATGTCGTAGCTGACATCGTAGAACTGGCCGAGCGGGAAAGTGTTGATGAAATCGTAAGTGCCGCCGCCGTCGTACGTCTGTCCGACGCCGCCGTCCATTCCGAGAATGAAGTGGTCGGTGTCGCGGGGGTCGATCCACATCGCGTGCCAGTCGGTGTGCAGGTTGAGCGCGCCGCGGCGATACGTTTTTCCGCCGTCGGTGGAAACGCGGAAGACCGACGACATCCAGTAGATCTTGTCGGGGTTCTTCGGATCGACGCGGATCTGCGAGTAGTAGAATGGACGCGCGTCGGCGAGACCGCCGCCGCCCGGGCCTGCCGGCTCATTGCGGAAATTGAGTGTCCACGTCGCGCCGCCGTCATCCGAGCGGTAGATGCCACTGAGCGCTTTCTGGTGCTTGCTCGTGTCGGCGACTTCGCCGCGGCCGAGCGCGTGCGGAAGCGTATCGGCTTCCACCCACGCGTAAACCGTCTTCGGCTGCGACGCGGCGATGGCGAGTCCGATTCTTCCTTTCATGGTCGCGGGGAACCCGCCGCCCTTGATCTCCGTCCACGTTGCTCCGGCGTCGGTCGTCTTCCAGAGACCGCTGCCAGGTCCGCCGCTGTTGAGAAAGTAGGGACCGCGAACGCGCTCCCAGCTCGATGCGTAGAGCGTGTTGTGATCGCTCGGGTCCATCGCGATGTCCACGAAGCCGGCTTTATCGCTTACGAACTTGGAGAGAGTCCAGTGCGCACCGCCGTCGGTCGTCTTGTACAGGCCGCGCTCCGGGTTCGGACCCCACGCGTGTCCAAGCGCCGAGACGTACACGACGTTCGGATCGGCGGGGTCAACGACGATGCGCCCGATCTGCTGCGTCGCCTCGAGGCCCATCAGCTTCCACGTCTTGCCGGCGTCGGTGGATTTGTAAATTCCGCCACCCGGAGAAATGGAGTTCCGCGAATCTTCCTCGCCGGTGCCGGCGTAGATGATATCAGGGTTGGACGGAGCGAGGGCGATGTCGCCCATCGAAATCGTACGCTCCTTGTCGAAAACCGGGAAGAACATCGTCCCGGCGTTGACGGTCTTCCAGATTCCGCCGGTTGCGGCGGCCACATAGAAGACCTTCGGATTGTTTGGAACCGCTTCGATGTCGGTGATCCGGCCGCCCATCACGGCGGGCCCAATGGACCGCCAGCGAAAGCCGGCAAGAGTGGCAGAGTCGAGGGGTGTCGAGAGTTGGGCGGCTGCCGGGAGCGCGATCAAAGCGCCGGCGAGCAGCTGCGGGAAAATGCGGGAGAGGCGCATGCGGGGCGGTTGGAAAGAGGGTGGACGCCAAGCTTGCATCATTGAATGCGTGTAACAATGCCAATACGCTCGCGGCGTGGCGAGTGTTGGCGTCCGCCGCTGCGGGATCCAAATCGGGATTCTACTTTGTGGCTGCCTGGAGCGGTAACTTCCGGGTCTAGTAAGGGAGAAAGACAAAATGGCGACTTCAAACTTTACATTCGCGCAGGACCAGGCAACGCGAGACGCGATCAGCCAGCAGGTCCGCGATCAGATCAACGCTGCCCGTGAGGGAGCGCTCGCCGCGGCAAAGGATGCCCGAGCCGCCGGCGTGCCGTCACCGCCCCCAGTCCCGGGATCAGAGGGAGGCACCGTCCAACAGATTCCGTGGAATCCGAACGACGACGTCCCGCCGCGCGCGATGGGACTTGGAATCGCGTTCATCGTAGCTGCGGCGGCAGTCCTGATCTTCATGCCGTTCACGCGTGCCCTCGCGCGCGCGATCGACCGCTCGAAAACCCGTGCGAGCGTTCCCGCCGAGGTAACGACTCAGCTCACTCAGTTGGCGCAGGCGGTCGACGCGATCGCCGTGGAAGTGGAGCGAATTTCCGAGGGGCAGCGGTTCACCACCAAGCTGCTCGCAGACCAGCGGGAGCAGCCGCGGACAATTCTTTCGCCGGTTGCCGGGGAGCGGAGCGCGGGCACCTGACCGCAGGGCAATCTGCAATCGGAATGGCAGAATGCGTCGAACCGGACGCTCAGGTCCCGACATTTTTTGTCGGGCAACTCGTTGCCTGGGAACGGGTTGAATCGTTAGGGGGAGGATGGAGCGTGCTTTGCCTTTCTATGCCACGCTGAGCAGCCAAGTCCCCCCTTATTCAGGAGTCAGAATGTTCAGGAATCGCAAGGGCTTCACCCTGATCGAGCTTTTAATCGTAGTCGTGATCATCGGCATTCTCGCCGCGATCGCGATCCCCAAGTTTGCAAACACGAAGGACAAGGCCTACGTCGCGGCGATGAAGTCGGATCTGCGCAACCTGGCCAGCTATGAGGAGAGCTACGCGGCCGACTCCGGCGGCAAGTACTTCTCGGGCAACGGTTCCGGCCAAGGCTTCACGCCGTCCAAGGACGTGACCGTGACGGCCACTGCGACGACGACTCCGAATGCGTGGTCGGCGAGCGCGACGCACGCTCTGTCGAGCAAGACCTGCGCGATGTCTACGGCGGGCCTCATCACCTGCACCTGACGGACGCCAAGGCTGCTCGGGCTGGTTCAGGTGTAAAAGAAAAAAGAGAGGCGGATTTCCGCCTCTCTTTTTTTATTGCGCTGCCGCGGAGGATCGACTCGCGAGGCGCGCAGTGTAGATACGGTCCATATACCACGCACCGAAATCCCAGCTGAAGAAGATCACGAGGAGAGTCTTCGTCTGCCCTCCGAGCGCGCCTATCGGAACTGCAACGATGACAGCGCTTATGAGCAGATGCACGATCAATCGGCGCTCGGACGATCCGGCCCAATACCAATCCCGAAAAGCGGTCAAACTCACTGAAACCTCCGCGAGAGTGGATTCACGTCAATCCAAGTTCTGATTGACGTTGAAGTTTGGAAATGTGAAGCGCAATACCGCTAATCGTTCCTACGCACGTGATACCAATTCACCCCCGCTTCACGCGGCTAAATCATCAGCACCGCGCCGATGGAGCCGACCGCAGCGCCAGTGAGGATTAGATCGTATGCGACCGGGAACGTAACCGCTGCGGTCGCTGCGCCGATCCCGATTGCGACTTTCGCCGCCGCCTTCACGTCTCCACCGACCGCCCTCTTCGCCGCGGCCTTTGCGTCAGACCAGATCGAGCTCCAGTCCGAGCGCGGCACAACACCGGAACCGGCCGAGGGCAGAGCCGAGAAGCGCACCATGTAATCAGGAGTGCTCAAGAGGTACGGAGCCCAAGCCGGCAGACTCTGCACCCAGTAGTAGGCCGAGTTGATCGCGACAGAGCCGACCATTACAACGTCTCCAGCCTCATCGTAGCTGAGATTCGCCGCGGCGGCCGCCTCGATCCCTGACACCTGATTGGCGAGATCGTCAACGGAGCCCGATGCGTCCACAGCTGCGGCGATCTGATCGAAGTAGCCCTCCGCGGCGGGGGACAAATCTTTCAGCGCGGAGTTGTCGGCGAGCATCGCCGCTGAAAGCACGCCCGCGGACGGCGAAGGGCTCTGACAGAAGCTCGCGAAGCTCCTATCAATGGACGACGGCACTTCCCCGCCAAAACGATTCTTGTGAAATTCGGCGAACGCTCTTCGTGCCGTCTCACAGATGTTACGCCGGTCGCGGTTCTTCTCCGGCAGACGCTGAAGATTCTTCAGCACGAACGCGAGCGCGTCGTTGTGGTCCTTTCCCACTCCGTCGAACTGCTGATGGAGCTTGGCGAGACGCGCCGCTACTTCAGGCTGAACGGCGGCGCCGTCGGTGGTTGGAGCGGGAGCGGTGGTGGCGCTGCTGTCCGCGCAGCGAACGGCGGTGAACACCACCATCGGGACGAGCGCAAGGATGAAGAGTTGGGTTTTTCTCTGACGTGTCATGATGCCTCCCTGATGAGTCGCCGGGACCGTTGTTGATCGCGGCGACGGGAACATCACAGGGGGGCGTCACTCGTTCGTCCGCGGCGCGGCGCGATTTTCGGGCGAATGTCAGAGGATGAAATCGAATGCGTACGTCGCGAGCGGTTTCAGAGATTAGACTATGGCCTGCGGAAAGAGATTCGAAGAAACCCTGACTTTTTGCTGCATAATGTCCCGCGCATACTAATGAAGACTCCACAGCCGGCAATCAGACGGAAAACACTCGCGATTGGTGCGGCGTTCTGCGCATTCGCGGGAGCGCTGGCGATCACGAGCGGATACGGACCCGGACTCGATCCGGACTCGATGGCTTATGTGGGGGCGGCGACATCGTTCGCGCACGGCGAGGGGCTGCGCGTTCCGATCGGAAAATGGGAGCGAAGTGACTCGAGTGTCGCGCTCACGGTTTGGCCGCCGGCATTTCCGGTGACGATGGCGATACCGCAGAGATTGGGGGTCGCGCCGTTAACCTCCGCGCGAATCGTGATCGCGCTTTCCGCCGCAGCGACAGCTGCACTCGTGATTCTCGTGCTCGCGGAAGCTGTGACGGCGATGAGCGCGGCGATCGGAATCCTCATCATTCTCGCGACGCCGTCGTTTGTGACCGTGCATCTCAGCGTCCTCAGCGAGCCGCTCTTTCTCGTCGGTATGATGCTCACGCTATATGGAATGGTGTCGCGGCGCCCTGCGGCGGCCGCGGCCGGCGCGGTTGCCGCGGTAATGACG
>JALYYD010000114.1 GCA_030946775.1 Gemmatimonadota bacterium | reverse complement strand
TACTCGGTTTCGTAGTGATGAACGCGCTGCTGATCCTCGCGATCTCGGCGCTGACAATGCGTTCCCGCCCGAATGCCGTGAAACAAAGCGCATACGAGTCGGGAATTCCGGCGCTTGGCGACGCGCGGGAGCGTTTTTCGGTCCAGTTTTACCTCATAGCCATTCTGTTCATCATCTTCGACATCGAGACAGTCTTCATGATCCCGTGGGCGGTCTACTATAGACAGCTCTCCTGCTCGGTCGCCCTCCAAGGGCAGACCTGTCCATCCGGACAGCTCTCGTTTTTCGGATTGGGAGAGATGCTGGTATTCATGCTGATCCTCCTCGTGGGCTTCGTTTACGTCTGGAAGAAGGGAGCGCTCAAATGGGATTAGTCACGCGCCCGGATCGCGAGCTTGTCACGCACGATGCAGCGTCACAGGAAGGGTGGGTCGTTACGCGGCTCGATTTCCTCGTCAACTGGGCGCGCGCCAACTCCCTGTGGCCGATGCCATTCGGAACGGCTTGCTGCGCGATCGAGTTCATGGCGACCGCCGCCAGCGATTTTGATTTGGCTCGATTCGGAATGGAGCGGATGAGCTTCTCGCCGAGGCAGGCGGACGTTCTCATCTGTGCCGGGCGCGTGCCGTTCAAGCTCGCTCCGATCATCCGCCGCATCTGGCAGCAGATGCCGCAGCCGAAGTGGGCGATCTCGATGGGTGCCTGCGCATCTACGGGGGGAATGTTCGACAACTACGCGGTAGTGCAGGGGATCGACACGATCATCCCCGTAGACGTGTACGTTCCCGGATGCCCGCCGCGGCCGGAAGGTCTCATCTACGGTATCCAGATGTTGCAGCAAAAGGTTAAGAACGAGCGCAGCTCAGACAAATCGATCCGCAACGAGATGGAGCCGGATCCGAGGAGCCAGCTCTACATCCCGCCCTCGGTCATCGATGAGCTCGGTGAGCCGTTCGGCAATTCCGTAAACCAGACCCGATCCGCTCCGTGAGCCAGCGCTTTGAAGTGGTGCAGCCTGGATCCGCGGAATCGGGATCGCCGGCGCCCGCGACTCAAAAAAACATTCCGCATCGTGGCGGAACCATCAATCCATCGGCAGCCGAGCTGCAGCAGAAGTTCGGCTCGGCGATCAAGCGGGTTGATGTCGTGTGGGGAGAGACGACGGTTTTCATTGGCGGTGCGAAGGCGCTCGAAGTAATAACCTGGCTTCGCGACGATCCGTCCCAGCAGTACAACTATCTGAGTGACGTCACGGCCGTCGAGTATCGCGAAGCCGAGACGCCGATCGAAGTCGTCTGGCACCTGCGCTCGCTGCCTTTCCGTCGCTTTCTTCGCGTGAAGACACAGATCCCGAAGGGGCAGCCGCTCGAAGTGGACAGCGTCTGGGGCATTTTCAAGTCCGCTGATTGGCTCGAGCGCGAGTGTTACGACATGTTCGGCATCAAGTTTCGCGGTCATCCCGACCTTCGTCGCATTCTGATGTGGGAGCAGTACAAGGAAGGATTCCCGTTGCGCAAGGATTTCCCGCTGCGCGGGCGCTTCAGTCGATCGGAGCAGCTGCGCCAGGCGCTCAATCAGAATCCGGAAGCGAAATACTCGATGGAAGAGCTTAGCATCGCCGATGCGTTCGAAGATCTGCCTGAAGCGATGCGCGCGCGACTCGGCCGCGGCGAGAAGACCGGAGAATAATGAGCAAGCGCACCGTAGAAGTGGAGCTTTCCACCACCGGCCTCGACGCACAGGGTCGTCCGCAGCGCATTCCGCTCAGCGCGATCGACGAGTCGGGCTCTTCAGTTGCCGTCGCTTCGCCGCCGGGAATCGAGCCGGAGCTGGAAGGTGAGCATATGCTCATCAACATCGGCCCTCAGCATCCGGCGACGCACGGCGTGCTTCGCCTCGTGCTCGAGCTCGATGGAGAAACTGTGGTGCGCTGCATACCGCACCTCGGCTATCTCCACTGCGGCTTCGAGAAGATCGGCGAGTACCGCCAGTACAATCAGATCGTCTGCTGGACGGACCGCGAAGACTATCTGAACTCGATCGGCAACAACGTCGCCTTTGCGCTCGGCGCGGAGCGGCTGTTCGGAATCGAGATCACTGAGCGATGCACAGTCCTTCGCGTGATCGCGTCGGAGCTGTCGCGCATTATTTCACACCTCGTCTGGCTCGGCACAACCTGCATTGACATCGGAGCGTTCACGCCGTTTCTGTGGGCGTTCCAGCAGAGAGAGAAGGTTTATCTGCTGCTCGAGAAGTGGGTCGGCGCGCGCCTCACCACCTCCGCGACACGAGTCGGCGGAATGGCGGCCGACATCCCGACCGGTTGGATGGAAGAGCTTCGCCACTTCATCAAGAGCTTCCCGCACACGATCGACGAGATAGACCGGATGCTGACGCGCAACGCGATCTGGGTCGGGCGCACCGTCGGGCTTGGGGTGATGACGCCGGAAGAGGCGATAAACTGGGGTCTCTCGGGTCCGATGATTCGCGCGTCGGGTGTCGCGTACGATGTGCGAAAGGATTTCCCGTATCTCGATTACGAGACATACGACTTCGACGTCCCTGTGGGAACGAACGGCGACGTGTACGACCGATTCCTGGTGAGAATGGAAGAGCTGCGCCAATCAACGCGCATTCTTCAGCAGGCGGCAGACCGTCTGCCCGACGGCCCGGTGAACATTGACGACCCGCGCGTCATTCTGCCGCCCAAGTCGAAGGCGACGAGCGAGATGGAATCGATGATTCACCACTTCAAGGTCGTGATGGAAGGTCCGCGTCCGCCGATCGGCGAGTCGTACGTCGCCGTCGAAAGTCCCAAGGGAGAGAAGGGCTACTATATGGTGTCCGATGGAACCGCGAAGCCGGTTCGCTGGCGTATTCGCCCGCCGTCGTTCGTGAACCTCTCCGCGATCCCGAAGATGGTCGAAGGCCATCTCCTTTCCGATGTCATCGCCATCAACGCGAGCATCGACATTGTGATGGGAGAGATCGACCGGTGAGCACTCCATTGGCCGCTCCCGGTCACGCATCTCACGCCGCGCACGGATCCTACGTGAAGGTTTTCACGGGCCCTGCGAAGAAGGAGCTCGACGAGCTTCTCACGCGCTACCCGACGAAGATGGCGGCGCTGCTACCCGCGCTCTGGATCGTGCAGCGCGAGCGCGGCTGGGTGAACTCGGAGGGAATGGCCGAGGTGGCCGATCTCCTCGAGCTGACGCCGGCGTACGTGAAGGGCGTGGTGACTTTTTACACCATGTACCACCAGCACCCGGTCGGGAAATACTTCATCCAGGTTTGCACGACATCTCCGTGCGGAATCTGCGGCGCTGAAGACGTGGTGAAGGCGTTCCTCAAGCACACCAACACCGGCGAGCTGGGGCAGACGTCGGCGGACGGAAAGTTCACCGTCATCGAAGTCGAGTGCCTCGGCGCGTGCGGCTTCGCAACGCCGGTGATGATCAACGAAGAGTTCGTCGAGTCAGTGACTCCCGAAAAAGTCCCCGAAATTCTGGCGAGGCTTGGCTAATGGGTTTTCCGCATCAACCTCACCAGAAGGAGACACCCGTTCTCACCAAGTACTTTGGTGAAGCTGACGCGCGCACGCTCGACGGCTGGAAGAAGCGCGGCGGGTACAAGGCGCTGGAGAAAGCGCTCGGAATGGCGCCGGCTGACATCGTCAGCGTGATCAAGGATTCCGGTCTGCGCGGCAGAGGCGGCGCCGGTTTTCCCACCGGAATGAAGTGGTCGTTCATGAAGCCGGGCGACGGCAAGCCGCACTATCTATGCTGCAACGCCGACGAGTCCGAGCCGGGAACGTTCAAGGATCGCGAGATAATGCGCTGGACGCCGCACGCGCTCGTGGAAGGATGCGCGATCGGAGCGTACGCGATCGGCGCCGAGACGACGTACATCTACGTGCGCGGCGAGTTCACCGAGCCGCTCGAGCATATGAACGCTGCGGTCAAGGAAGCGTACGCCGCCGGCATTCTCGGCAAGAACGCGATGGGAACGGGGAAGCGCGTTGACATCCACGTTCACAAGGGCGCTGGCGCGTACATCTGCGGCGAAGAGACGGCGCTGATGAACTCGCTCGAGGGCCGCCGCGGCAATCCGCGCATCAAGCCGCCGTTCCCGGCGGTGTCGGGAGTGTTCGGCCAGCCGACGACGATCAACAATGTCGAGACGCTCGCCGCCGCCGCGCCGATTCTGATGAATGGCGCCGACTGGTACAAGAAGATGTGCCTGTCCAACCCGAAGAGCACCGGAACGAAGCTGTATTCCGTCTGCGGCAACATCGCCAAGCCCGGCACTTACGAAGTCGTTATGGGTTTCCCGTTCAAGGAATTCCTTTACGATCTGTGCGGCGGACCGCTGGCGGGAAGAAAGTTCAAGGCGATCATTCCCGGCGGCGCGTCGGTTCCGATTCAGACGATGGAAGAAGCGGAAGCGACGCTGATGGATTACGAGGGCTTCGTCGCAGGTGGGTCGATGCTTGGCTCGGGCGGCGTCATCGTCATCGACGACCAGCAGTCGATGGTTCGCGTGATCGCGCGTCTCGCCCGCTTCTTCGCACACGAGAGCTGCGCGCAGTGCACGCAGTGCCGCGAGGGAACGGCTTGGGCAACGAAGATCATGGAGCGCATTCGCGACGGGCAGGGAAAGATGGAGGATCTCGACACGCTGCTCGAGATCTCGGAGAACATGACCGGTAAGACGATCTGCGTGCTGAGCGATTCGTGCGCGACCCCGATCGTTTCCGGAATCAAGAAGTTCAGAGGCGAATTCGAAGCTCTCATCCAGGGCAAGAAGTTTCACCCCGTGATGGCGGCGGTGGCGTGATGACCGAAACGAAGATGATCAACCTGACGATCGAGGGACGCACCGTAAGCGTGCCCGAGGGAACGACGATCCTCGAGGCGGCGAAGCAGGTAGGCGTTCTCATTCCGCACTACTGCTATCACCCGGGGCTTCCCATCGCCGGCGTTTGCAGGATGTGCCTCGTCGAAGTCGAGAAGGC
>JALYYD010000096.1 GCA_030946775.1 Gemmatimonadota bacterium | reverse complement strand
TAGTGGAAGGGCTTTCGTACGCAGCGCTAACGGGGCTCGCGATCATCAGCCCGGTTCAGATTTTTCAGCTCGGTACCAGTATTCTCAGGCGCAGCTCGTCGCCCCGTCGCCGTCCTGGAATGATCTTCGGCCGCAGGGTTGTCGGCCGATTTCACGATGCGGGAGGAGTGGAGCAGCTGTTGAAGCGCGAGTACGCGGCGCGCGCAGTTCTATTGCCTAGGACCGCAAATGAAGAGTGGGGCCTTCGCGTCCGTCATCTTGCCTTCCAAATACCGGTCGATTTGTCGTGGGGGCAGCACCCGTTCGTGCGCGAGACGGAAGTTCGCGGCGAGGAGGCCCGTTCGCTGATGACCGGCATCCTTCCAGTCGTAAACTTCGCCGGTGCACGGGACATCGAGATAAAGGATGCACTCGGTTATCTCGATAAGTATCACGCTCCGAATGCGCTATTCAATCGTGCAGCGGGCATTGCCTCGAAGACCGGTTGGGAAAGCGACGACGATCACGGCGAGATCGCGGGTCTCACGGCCGAATATCGGCTTGCTCTCGAAATGGCGGTGAATGAGGACACCGAACGCCGGGCCCTCGAAGGCGAGCTGCATCTGCTCGAAGATGCGTGGCGCGAAGCAGAGGAGATTGCCGCGATCTCGGACAATCTCTTACTCCCAAAGGGAATTACCGACGCACTGCGGAAACTAAAGACCCGGTAATCCCCGCCCCGGCCCCACCACAGTCATTATTCGCACGCCCGCTTCCGTTATGGTGTACACCACACGGTAGCCGCTGACTACAATCTGCCGGTACGCTCCGTCCTCTGGTACAAGCGCTCCGCTGAAGGGGAACTTGGCGAGGTGCGAGCAGCCGACAACAAGAAGATCGCAAAAATCCTTCGCGCGCGACTCTGAATCCCGCGCGATGAAGCTGTATGTGTCGCTGAGATCCTTCCTCGCCCGTGCAGTCCACTCGGTCGTCAATTGCGCTGCTTATTATCGTTTTGGGAACGTGCGTTCGTGCAGCTCGCGGAGTTCCTTGATGACCTCTTCGTGGGGTATCAGACGCCCGGCTTTGATATCGGCTTCGCCAGCGCGAAGCTTTCGTAGCAAATCGCGCTCGGCCAAAATATTTTCGTAGTCTTCCCTCGAGCAGATCACCACGCTCTCTCCCGCGCTCGGGGTCACGAGATACTGCGCCTTTCCCGCGGCGACATCCTTCACCACAGCATAGAGATTCTTGCGAAGATCAGTGGGCGAAATTGTCTTGGGGATCATAGTATGAGCGCCGGAAAAGGAATTGAACGTACGTTTTAACGTACGTTCTGCGCAGACCGAAATCAAGCCTGATGGCCGTTAAGTTCGGTTTTTAACGATGTGCCACGCCCAAGGAGCCGGCAACACGAATGGACTCAGGGTACTCTGATCGCCCCGCCGACTCTATCGACTTTTTCGTCTATGACACAACGATCGGCGATCACGGGCATGTCGGCAAAGGATTCCTTCGCCTTGATACACTATTATTGTGGGGCAGCGATGAAGATGGCGGAGACTACCGATACGTGAAGATCCATCGGTCTCGGTGAGGACCCTCCAGGTAGTGCGTGAACCCGAGTCGATGAGCCGACGCTTCACGCTGACGATTTCATAACACCCGCTCCTCAAACCCCCGCGCCGCGAACGTCATCGCCAGCACCAATAGTATGAGCAGCACGCTGTAAGCCGCCGCCGTTCCGAACGCCAGCGCTCGCAGCTGGGCCAATATCTCAATCGAGATTGGCCGGTTGGCGTGAGTGAACAACACCACGCTGGCGACGAACTCACCCACCGCCGTCACCGCCGCGAGCAGCGCGCCCGCAACCAATCCCGGCTTCGCTGCCGGAATGATCACCCTTCTCATCGTCAGCAACCACGACGCTCCAAGTCCCCGCGCAGCATCCTCCAGCGACGGGTCCATCTGCTTGAGCGAGCTCTCCACCGCCGATGCGACGAGTGGAATGTCGCGGATGAAATACGCCAGCGGCAGAATCCAGAACGTTCCGACGAGCAGCACTCGCAGCGACGCGACGTCGTTCCGATTAAACGTCGCCGCTAAGCCAAGTGCGATCGCGGTCGCCGGAATCGCCCACGGCAGCGCAACGAGAAGCTCGAGCAGCTTCCGTCCGGTGAATCTTCTCAGCACGATGAGGTACGCGGCGAGAAAGCACACCACGACGTTTGCAGCCGTGGCGATGAGCGCCATCGACACGCTGTTCGCAATTGGCTTCCACAGCTCCGCCTCCGAGAACAGCCGGCGATAATTGTCGAGCGTGTATTCCGGCGGGAGCACCTGTGTCGTCCAAGCGCCGTCACGCGCGAAGGAAACGAGAATCACCATCAGGTGCGGCAGCACTAGGAGAATCACCACGATGACAGCTCCGACTGCCGTCAGGATCTGCAGCCCACGCGAGCTGATCTTTCGCCTCGCTCGGCTGCTCTTCGCGGACAAAGTGTATTTCCGTTTTCGATCGAGCCACCGGAAGAGCAGCAGCCCGGCGATCGCGCTCAGCGCCAGGACCGTCGTTTCGACATACGCGAGGCCCATCGCGCCGTTCAGCTTTGACACAAGTATCTGCGTAGAGAGCACCCTGATCCCGCCGCCGAAAATGTAGGGGGCCGAAAAGGAGCCCAGTGCGTTCATGAATACCAGCAGCGCGGATCCGGCGATCGCGGGCATCAGCAATGGCAGCGTCACCCTTCGGAGGCGCATCCATCCGCTCGCGCCGAGCCCCGAGGCGGCCTCGTCTAACGTGGAGTCGAATCGCTCGAGGCCCGCCGAGACGAAGAGGAAGACGTACACGTACATCGTGTAGGCGTGGACGAAGATGATCGCAGGAACTCCACTGAGCCGCCACGGCGCCTCCGGCATCGAGAAGACGTGCTGCACCGCTCGCGTCACGACGCCGCTCTCCCCGTAGAGGAAAAGAAATGCGATCACGCCAACGAGAGGCGGCAGCGCTGCCGGAAGCGCGGCAACCGCGCGTAGTACTTTCCTCCCGGGGAACTCGAATCTTCCGAGAAGAAACGCGAGCGGCACTCCGATGGCGAGCGAGGCGACGACGGAGGCCAGCGAGATGACGATGCTCGTCGTCAGCGCCTCGCGGTCCGACGGACTCGACATAAACTCACGCCAGTGCTCGAGGCCGTTCTCGAAGCTTCCCGCGATCACCGATACGTTGGGATAGATCACCGCCCACAGCAGCAGGGCGATGACCGGCCCCGCGATCAGCCAGGTCTGCTTCCGGTTCTCGTCTTTCATCCGTGTATGACGGCGACCGCCTTCTCGCCCGGCACGAGAACCACCGAATCATTCTCGTGGTGGGAATGGTTCTTCGATTCCACTTCGACGACGGTCCCGTCGGCGAGTCGGACCCGATACATCACAAGAGAGCCAGTGAAGCGACGCTCCGTGATCTTGCCGCTCAGCCCCTTCACTCCATTTTCCGCGATGCGCAGTGAATGAGGTCTCAGCACGACACTCGGCGTTTTGGTTGATTGAATCGCACCCGGTGCGTGAGTCGCCTGAAAGAGAACGCTCTCCTCGCCGATCTTGAGCGTCGCCGCCGATTCCGTCACCTGTGCCGGCACGATGACGGCGCGACCGATGAAGCTCGCTACGTCTCTACTGACGGGAGAGTTGTACAGTTCCTCGGGCGTTCCCGTCTGGAGGATTCTTCCCTTCCTGAGAAGCGCGATGCGATCCGCGACCGCGAAGGCGTCCTCCTGATCGTGCGTCACAAACAGTGCCGGCACTCCCGCGCGATGCAACTGCGCCCGCAAATCCTCTCGTGTCGTCTGCCTCAGCGTCGGATCGAGATTCGAAAGCGGCTCATCGAGGAGGAGCGCCTTCGGCGCGATGATCAGTGCGCGCGCAAGCGCGACTCGTTGCTGCTCTCCGCCGGAAAGGTTTTGAACGGCGCGGTCGGCGCGATCTTTCAAGCCCACCGATTCCAGCACTTCGCGCGCCTTCGCGAGCCGCTCCGCTTTGCCAACCCCGCGCGCTTCCAACCCGAACGCTACGTTCTCCACCACCGGCATTTGCGGAAAAAGCGCGTAATGCTGGAACACCATTCCGAATCCGCGCTTCTGCGGCGGAAGGCGGGTGATGTCTTCGTCACCGAGGAGAATCGAGCCTGTGTCGGGCGCTTCATATCCCGCGACGATGCGCAGCGTCGTCGTCTTTCCCGATCCGGATGCACCGATGAGCGCGACCAGCTCGCCCGGCGCGACGGTGAGCGACACGTCGTCAACAGCGACGTAATCGCCGAAACGCTTGCCGAGATTTCGAAGGGTGAGGGCTGCTGCCTGGGGAGCCTTACTCATCTCGCTCGAAATTACCTGATTCGAGCCGCTACGACAGTCCTATTTTCCGCCGCGATTTCTAATATTCGCGTCCCAGTACTTCATCCACTCGTCGAGGTGTGCCGCCATCACCGCGCGGTCCACCGGCATCGGCTTGATCTGCTTCAGCGCATCCTGAATCCACCCCGGTAGCTGCGCCGGGGGAATGTCCTTCCGCGCCGGGATTCTCAGGAACTGCTTCGCGGACTCGACCAGCACGTCCTGCTGCGTCACGTACTCATAGTACAGCTTCGCCTCGGCGGAATGATGCGTCCCCTTCACGATGGCGATGCCGTCCACGAGCAGCGGAGTTCCGCTCGCCGGGATGATATACTTTACCGGAATCTTGGTTCGCTGCTCGAGCGTCGCGATGTCGGGCATGTCCCACATCGTGATCGTCCCTTCCTGCCGCCCGATCTTCTGATAGAGGATCGTCGGATTCAAGACGTACTCGCGCGTGTTCGCGTCGAGACGCTTCAACCACGCGTAGCCAGAATCCGGCTTCCCCGTCTGCTGCATCGAGCGCACCATTATCGCCCCGAAGATCGCGCGCATCGTTCCCGACGCGATCGGATCGCGAATGACGACTTTGCCCTTCCACTTCGCATCCAGCAGCTGATCCCAATCCTTCGGCGCGTCCGCTTCGGTAACTGCCTGACTATTGTACGCAATCACTTCGGGAGTGAGATACGTCCCGTACCATCTGTCGGACGCATCCTTCCCTTCCGTATCGATCGCCGCCGCCCAGCTCGGCCTGTACGGCTCGAGAAGATTTTCCTTGGCGCCTTTGTCGAACGTCTCCGCCGGAGCGCCGAACCACACGTCCGCCTGCGGGTTGGCCGCCTCGGCGCGAACGCGATCGAGAATCTCCTGCGAGCCCATGTCCACCCACTGCACGTCTATGTTGGGGTGCGCCTTCTCGAATCCCTTCTCGAGGAAATCGAGCAGCTCCTTACCGTGCGGCGAATAGACGGTGAGGACGGTGCGGTTATCGCTGCTGCACGACATCGCCGCGCAGAGGAACGCGGCAGCCGAAACAATCCGAAGAGTCTTCACTTGCCGGCGAGGAGATTTGCGAAGATGCGCGCGCCGCCACTGACGCCGGCGGGAAGCTGACGGAACAGCGCCAGCGGAACATAGAAGTACGTTCCCCTCCCGTACGCGGTGCTGATGATCGCTCCGTCGTTCGCCGGCTCACCGGGATCGTTCATCGAGATCACCGAGTGATAGTGCGCGTCCTTGGTGAACGGCATGTACAGCGCGCGCTCCTGAACCCATCCCGCGAAATCCTGCTGCGTGATCTTGTTTGGCGTATTGAGCACGGGCGCCGCTGGATCGAGGATCGTGACCGGAGCATTCTCATCCGTCACGCGGTCGTGCGGATTCCGAATCGTGATCGGATACGGCATCATCCCCGGACGCATCAGCTCGTACTGTCCGTACTGCACCACAAGACGCCCGCCGCTCTTCACGTAATCGAGAAGATACGTGTTGTTGTCGCGCAGGATCTGGCTCGCCTGATACGCGCGAGGGCCCACTACTATAGTAGTGAACTTCGACAGATCGGTCATCGGGATCTGGTCGGGCTGCACGACCGTGACCGGAACCC
>JALYYD010000083.1 GCA_030946775.1 Gemmatimonadota bacterium | reverse complement strand
GGAGAAGAGCGGGACAGTATCCGGGGCAGCTCTCAAGGAAGTCGAGCCCGTCAGCGTCGAGAAGCGCAGCTTTCGCCGCTATCTAGGCTCCGACGTCCCGCGCAGCGCCGTGGCCACGATCGATCTCCCGCCTCCGCCGCCTCAAACGGATCCGCGTTATCTCGTCGCACTTACCTTCCTCCTCGGCGCCGTGATGATCGCGGTTCTTGCGCGCGCGCTCAAACGCAAATAGCTTCGATTCACAATTGATTCGCGGACGGAAGCCACGGAAACCGGTTTGAAGCCGGTGCGGCCCCGCCACTGTATCGGACTGATAGAAACGCGCGCTCGATGTAACCACTGGCTTGGGAGAGCCGGGAAGGTGAGCGACGCGGTCCGAAGCCAGGAGACGACTTTCGTCCGCGCCACGTTAACGGAACCTCGGGGGAGGTCCTGGTGGCGAACGGACGCTTTCACCGGCGCACGTGCGTTGCGGGCATTCCTCGTTGAACCGGAGGAGTGTCCTTTTTTGTTCCTTGCTCCAGTCTTGCGGAAGTTCACTCGTTACGCGTTGCTCGTGGTTAGCGCGTCGGGGTGCGCTCGCCCCGTGCCGAAGTCTGCCGCCGCATCCGTCGACGATTTCGGCGACACCCTTCGCGTCGCATCCGCGCCGCAGCGGATCGTCTCCCTCAATCCGGCGACCACCGAGCTCGTCTTTGCTCTCGGAGCCGGCCCGCGCCTAGTGGGACGGACGACTTACGACTCCTGGCCCGATTCTGCCAAGCTGGTTCCCGATCTCGGAACCGGCCTCCGCCCCAACGTCGAGGCGATACTCGGCGCGCACCCGGATCTCGTGTTGCTGTACGCAAGCCAGGACAATCGCGCCGCCGCGGCAAGGCTCAGAAGCGCAGGAATCAGCACGCTGTCATTGAAGATCGACAGCATCGGCTCGTTCAAGTCCGGCGTGATGCTGATCGGAAAGGTCCTTGGCGACACTGCACGCGCCCGAGTTGTGCGCGATTCCGTCGTCGCCACGCTTGACCGCGTCGCTCGCGCAACGCAGTCGCTGCCACGGCCAAAGGTTTTCTGGCACGTGTGGGACGCGCCGATCATCACCATCGGCCGCGGCAGCTTTATGAACGAACTGGTGACGATCGCCGGGGGCACTAACGCGTACGCAGACATCGCTTCGCCTTCGCCAATGGTTTCGCTCGAGGATGTTTCACACCGCAATCCTGATTTCATTCTCGCCGGCCCCATCGGAGCGAAGCAGATACTAGGCGATCCGCGCTGGCAAATCGTGCGCGCGGTGCGTGACAAAAGCGTCCTCGTCGTTGACACCAATCTCGTCGCGCGGCCGTCGGTGCGGCTTGGCGAGGCGGCGGTGTCGATCGCCAATCTCCTCCACCCGGGCGCCGTTCGTTGAGGCGATTCCCGGCGTGGGGTTGGGTAGCGCTCCCGCTCATCTTGATCGTGCTGTGCGCGATCGCGGTGGCGCTGGGGACGATTCCGATTCCGCTCGCCGATGAAATCCGCGCGTTGATGGGGAAGGGCGACTCCGTGACGATCGCCATCGTGCGTGATCTCAGGCTGCCGCGCGTGACTCTCGCCGCTCTCGTCGGCGCAGGACTTGGTGCCAGCGGCGCCGCGCTTCAGGGCGCGCTGAGAAATCCACTGGCCGAGCCGTACCTGCTCGGAGTGTCGGGGGGCGCCGCGGTTGGAGCGGTGATCGCGTTCGCAACAGGCGCGTCGGCGGATGGAGTCATAACGCTCGCTTCGTTTGGCGGAGCTGTGGCGGCCGTTTTCGTCGCGCTCGGTGTCGCGCGCGCGGGCGGGCGCAGTGTTCGCGCCGATGTGCGGACGCTCCTCATCGCCGGAGTGATCGTAGGCGCGTTCGCGAATGCGGTGATAATGGTCGCCCTCGCGAGCGCACCCGCGAACACGGTGCGCGGCGCTCTTTGGTGGATGATGGGATCCGCCGCCGATGCGAATTGGACGCGGGTGTTCTGGCTCGCGTTGAGCGTGCTTGTAATCGGTGGAGCGCTGGTACACCGCGCGCGAGAGATAGACGTGCTGATGCTAGGGGAAGACAGCGCCGCCGCGCTCGGAGTGGACGCGGCGCGCTCCGGGCGAATCATCTACCTCCTCGCCGCATTGCTCGCCGCGGCAACAGTCTCGGCGGCGGGTCTCATTGGGTTCGTCGGACTTGTCGTTCCGCACATCGGGCGCGCGTTCGGAATTCGCGCGCACCGCGCGCTCATCGTCGCGTCGGCGATCATCGGCGCGGCGCTGGTCGTTGCCGCCGATCTCGCGGCAAGGACGATCGCGCCGCCGACAGAGCTCCCGCTCGGTGCGATCACCGCTCTGCTCGGCGTGCCGTTCTTCCTTGTGCAGCTGCGGCGGATCGTATGATTGCGTTTCGTGATCTGATCGTGCGCTATCCGGGCGCCGCCACGAACGCTGTGGACGGGGTCACTTTCGGCGTGAAGCCCGGCCGCATCACTGCTCTCGCCGGCCCGAACGGATCGGGGAAGAGCACGCTCGTTCGAGCGCTCGTAAAACGCATCGAGCCGACGTCGGGCTCCATAGCGATCGGCGGCCGCAGTCTGAGTGAGATCGGCTCGCGGACCTCGGACGGCTCGCCGCCGTTCTCCCGCAGCGCGAGGAGAACGCGTTTCCCCTCGACGTTCACGAGTACGTCGCGCTCGGCCGCTTCCCTCATCTCGGATTGTGGAGCGCGAGATCTGCAGCGGACGACTCCGCCGTCGAGCGGGCGATCGACCGCGCCGAGATTCGCTCGCTCTCGGGCCGGCGCACCGATGAGCTCTCGGGTGGCGAATGGCAGCGCGTTCGTCTTGCGCGCGCGCTCGCGCAGGAAGCTCCGGCGCTGGTGGTTGATGAGCCGACGACATTTCTCGACATCGCGCACGAGATGGCGATTTTCGAGCTGCTTTCGTCGCTCGCCGAATCCGGATTGGCGGTGATGCTCGTGAGTCATCAGCTCAATCTCGTCTCGCGTTTCGCCGACGAGATTGTACTGCTGCACCGCGGCAAGGTCGCCGCGCAGGGAACGCCGCAACAGATAATGCTGCCGGATCTCCTCGAGCGCGTGTTCGAGTGGCCGGTGTCAGTCACAGCCGAGCCGGACACTGGCCGGCCCGCGCTGTTTCCACTCAGGCGGCAATCGCAAACCTCCGCACCAACGACAGAAAGGAAGAATCAATGACAATCGCCCGTTCACTGACACCGATTTGTGCGCTCGCACTCACGTTCGCACCGCTATTGCTGCACGCGCAGTCCGCCGACACTTCGCATTTGCAACCGGTTGTTGTGTCTGCGACGAAAGGAGATAATCCCGGCGCACTCACTCAGGCTGTAACAGTTATTACCGGGGCGGATCTGCGCGCTCGCGGTGTGACCAGGGTCACTGACGCCCTGCGGGAAGTGCCCGGTGCGGCGCTCGTTCAATCCGGATCGTTCGGCTCCTTGACCTCGCTGTTTCTGCGCGGTGGTGAGAGCCGCTCCACTAAAGTGCTCATCGACGGCGTTCCGGTGAATGCCCCCGGAGGATATTTCGATCTCAGTCATCTCACTACCGACAACATCGATCGCATCGAGGTAGTGCGAGGCCCCGCCAGCGTCTTGTACGGCGCAGATGCCGTCTCCGGCATCGTTCAGATCTTCACGAGGAACGCGGGCGTAGGAGTTCGACACGACGCATCCCTTCGCGCGGGCACCTATGGAACGCGCGAGGGCGATGCGTCGGTCGCGGCCGGCGATTCAAATCTCGGAGTGACACTCGGCGGCGGCTGGCATGCGACGGATGGAATCGTTCCCTTTAATAATCAGTACAGCAACGGCACGCTCAGCTCTTCGTTGCGCGCCAGCTCGGCAACCTTTGGCGAGGCCGCGCTTTCAGCTCGCTACACCACTGCGGATTACCACTACCCGCAGGATTTCCAGGCGCTTCCTTCCGATTCGAACGCACACCGCGTCCAGCATCGGTTCACTGTGGGTGTCAACGGTTCGCGCCGTCTCTCGCCGGGAGCGGAGGCCCGCCTCATACTCGCCAGCAATGACGTGCGCGACATCACGGAAGACGTTGCGGTCCCATTCGGAGGAAAGGCGCCGTCGCACTCGCTTTCCTCGTCGCACGGTGTTCGGCATAGTGCCGAGGGACGGATCAGTTACGATCTGCCGCTCGTGGCGACGGTGACTGGCGGAGCCGAGTATATGACGGAGCGTGAGCGAAGCGGGAGCAGAGCCGGCGCGGTCGGCGCCGCGACATCGCCGACAGGCGGCTTCTCGGCAGACCGCCACAATGTCGCCTATTACACTGAACTGCTTGGAAAGGCGTCGGACGTTCTGTCCTACAATGTCAGCGGTCGGATCGATGACAACTCCGAGTATGGGAAAATCAATACCTACCGCCTCGGTGGGAGTGTCCCGTTCGCGGCCGGAATTCGTCTTCGCGCGTCGCTCGCGACTGCATTCAATGCTCCTGCGTTCAATCAAATCAGAGCAACCGCCTTTACCGTCGCGAGCCCGAATCTTCAGCCCGAGCGCAGCCGGTCTTGGGAGATCGGCGTCGAACGTGTCTGGGCCGAAGATCGCATTCGCGTTGCCGGTGATTACTTCAATCAAAGATTCTTCCAGCTGATTCAATACGTGGATGGTGGTCCGCCGGCGTATCTGGGGAGCTACGCAAACCTCACGGGAGCCTCGGCCAATGGCTACGAAGGCGAGGCCGAGCTGCGCCCGATCCCTGCTGTTCGCCTCACCGGCAGCTTCACCGTTGTTGCACCGAAAGTGACCGCCACATCGCCTGGATCCACCGCAACGCAGAAGCCGGGTGACGCGCTCATCCGCCGGGCCACTCATTCCGGAAGCATCGGAGCGACTTACGTCGCGTCGCCGGTCCAGAACTTTGGAATCGCCGCGGTGTACGTCGGCAAACGGCCCGACGTGGACTTCGCGCAGTTTCCCTCGCCGACGCTGACCCTTCCTTCATATGTGAA
>JALYYD010000029.1 GCA_030946775.1 Gemmatimonadota bacterium | reverse complement strand
GTCTCTGCTTGTTCATCCAGTCCGATTATGTGAAAAAAGTGTGTTTTTGCGTCTGTTTTGCATCTCTCCAAATCTAATTGATTGGACACCGTTTTTGGAGGAAAAGTTCAGGCCGCGGCTCTCTTTTTTATGAAATCGAGAATGAGCTCGGTGAGATGCTCCGGGCTTTCCTCGGGAATGAGTCTGCCCACGCCGGGGAGCTTCACCAGACGCGCACTGGGGATGGTGTTCGCGAGCTTGTCGGGAAGCTTCGCGTCGCACCACTTGTCCTCCTCACCCCAGACGATGAGCGTCGGAGCGTGGATGCTTTTCAAGTCGTCCTCGTCGAGGTCGGAATCGTGAATGGAGCTGGCCAGAGCAAGGAGATGATTTCCCCCGTCGGGGCCGACGAACGGAGCCAAATATCTCGCCACGAGCTTCATCGGCATCTTCTCCGGGTCGGCGACGCTGCCGCGCAGCACGCCTTCGAGAAGCGGCGCGGCGCCCATCACGCCACGCGAGAGGCGAAAGGCGAACTTCGCCGTCCGGCGCTGCATCCTCGTGATGTCCTTCGCGGGAAGGTCGTCGAAGGCCGGCGTGTTGATGAGCACGAGCTTCTCCACCCGGTCGGGCTTTGTGGCGGCGAGCCGCATCGCGATGTCGCCGCCGATGTCCACTCCGACGATCACGGCGTGCGAAAGGCGCATTGCCGTCATCGCGGCATCGAGATACTCCGCCTGGGCGGCGATCCCGAAATCGGCGTCGAGGGGACGGTCGGACTGGCCGTGTCCGAAAAGGTCGATCGCGTAAGCGGTGTTTCCTGATTCGGTGATTGCCGGCGCGACCGAGCGCCAGAGAAAATTGCAGGTCCCGAAGCCGTGCAGGAGAAGGACGGCGGCGCCGCCGTGCCCATACCGCTCCACGTGCATTGCGCCCGGACCAACCGGAACGCGCAGAATGTCAGCTTGCATCTCTATACCCCTCTCATAGCTTTCGCCGTTAACCCGGACACACCACGCGCAACTCGAACGGACATCTCTCAATGGCCGACCGCAACAGCAGCTCCAAGAACGCAAATAAGGGCCGGAAGAACCCGGTCCAGAACGCCCGTAGTGCATCATCCCGGCCAACGGGATTCTACATCCTTCTCTCCGTTCTCGCTCTGGCCGGAGTCGGGGCGCTCGCTTACGTCATCACGCGGCCGAAGCCGGCCGCTCAGGAAGTCAGCAGCGTAACGGATGATACCACCAACGCCGGGCCCGCCCAGGGTTACTCCCTCGGAAATCCCGGCGCCCCTGTAAAAATTCTCGAGTTCGGTGATTTCGAGTGCCCGCAGTGCGGCCGGTTCTCGACGCTGACAGAGCCCGATCTCCGCAAGCGTTTGATCGAGACTGGAATCGTCGCCTTCACCTACTACGATTTCCCGATCAAGGAAATTCACAAGAATACCGAGGCCGCGTCCAACGCCGCCGCCTGCGCCGACGAGCAGGGGAAGTTCTGGCCGATGCACGACCGGCTCTATGATACGCAGGACCAGTGGAACGGCGAGGCGACCGGCAATCCGGGCAAGGTGTTCGCCCGGTACGCGTCGGAGCTCGGCCTGAAAACGGATCAGTGGCAGTCGTGCTTCGAGGCGCGCAAGTACCAGAAGCGCATCAACGCGAACATGGCGGAGGGTCTGCGCCACAACGTGAACGCGACTCCGAGCTTCATCATCGGCAACAAGCTGTACACGGGCGGGCTTGGCTATGACCAGATGAAGGCGATCGTGGATTCCGTCCGCGCTGCGGCCCCGGCAGGCATACCCGCGACCGCTCCCAAGACGTGACCAAGCGGATGATGATCGCGGTGCTCGCGATGATCGGAATGTTCATCGCGCTGTACCTCACGCTCTACAAAATGGGAGTCATCGGCTCGCTCACTTGCAGCATCGGCTCGTGCGAGACGGTCAACACGAGCCGCTGGGCGCGGTTCGCCGGCCTTCCCGTCGCCGGCTGGGGTGTCTTTTTCTATCTCGATGTTCTGATCGTCGCGCTGATCGGGATTCAGCCTCTTCTGGCGCGGAATCCGGTCGTTTCGTGGCTGCTCGTCGGCTGGGCCGGCGTCGGAGTTCTGTTTTCCGGCTGGCTGACTTATCTCGAGCTGTTCAAGATCCACGCGATTTGCATCTGGTGCGTCACCTCCGCGATCATCGTGACGCTGATTCTTATCGTCGCGATTTTGGATTTGCGGGAAACCACCCGGCTGCACGAACATCGCGATCAAGAGTTAGGGGTGTAGATCGCCTCGGGGGCGCGCGTTGAGGCGTTCTCGTCGCACGGTCCTCGCGCATTGCTGCGCTTCGCTCCGCAATGTCGCAGCTTCGCTGCTCGCTGCGGATTGCGCTCCGAGAATCGCCCCGTCCGCGCGCCAATCAGGCATCGCGACTTCCTCCTGAACGCGGTCGCTACGCGCCGGTTGAGCCGAGTCCCCCTTTGCGGCTCGTCGTCGCGGCGACGCTGCCATCGATGAAATCGGGCGATTCATAGCGCGCCACCACCAGCTGCGCGATACGCTCCCCGTGCTGGATCACGAGCGGGTCCATCGCCGAGAGGTTCCGCACCAGAACCATCCACTCGTCCGGATAGTCGGCGTCGATCGTCGCCGGCGAGTTCGGGATCATCAAATTCCGCTTGAATGAATTCCCGCTCCGCGGCCGAAGCTGCGCCTCGAATCCTTGGGGCAGACGCGCCTTGAACCCGAGCGGAATCAGCGCGGTCATGCCAGGCTGAATCTCAAACACGCGCCCCGGAGCCGCCTCTCCGACCGGCCGCTCCATCACATTCCCGCGCCCATCGCTCACTTTCACCGGGCGTTCGTTCAAATACGCGTAGAGGTCGTACCCCGCGCTGTGCTCTGTCGCGCGGGAGGGAAGGACCACGTCCGCGTAAAGTTTCTCGATGACGATTCTGGGTGTGCTCATCGCCGGAAAGTGGCGCGTAAAGAAAGTCCTGCGCTAGAGGGGAGCGACCGGGGCGTTCCCGGAGCGCAATCCGCAGCGAGCGGCGACGCCGCGTCATTGCGAAGCAATGCGCGAGGACCGTGCGAAGGGAATGCTCCGTCGCGATCCCCACGCAAGATGCAGTTGCTGTTAAGCTCTCTTTACGTCAGCGTGACGCGCCGAAGCGTCATCGAGCCGCAGACGCGGCTTGGTCTCGAGCGAATCCTGGCCCTCCTGCGCACGACGACGGAACGGCACCAGATCGCGGCCGAGATGCACCAGCGCGCGCGTCGCAACGGTGCTGGCGAGCGGCTCCGGAATTCCCATCACGCGAATGTATGAATCGATCGCGCGATCGAACGACAGATCCTCGGCCAGCGTGTCCACGAACATCAGCGCGTTGTCCACGTGCGCGCGGATGATCGTCTCCTCGGCGCGCGCCTGCGAAAGGCGCAGCCGGCGCTCCGCGTTTGGATTGAGCTTGCGGCCGAAGATTGATTCAGGAAACAGGTTACCGAACATTGAATTGACCGATGAGGGTTTGCGGCTTTTTCTACGCTGAACTGTAAGGCAGGGTCCGTACCAATCCTAACGTCCCGCCCTACTCCTTGTCCTCGTACTGCTCCTTAAGGCTCGCGACGACATTTGGATCTGCCAATGTCGTCGTATCCCCCAACGCTCGGCCCTCAGCAATATCCCGCAAAAGCCGTCTCATGATCTTCCCGGAGCGCGTTTTTGGGAGGTCAGCGGAGAAAAGGATGTCGTCCGGCTTGGCAATGGCGCCGATTTTCTTCGCAACGAAGTTGCGAAGCTCCTCGCGGAGATCAGGTGTCTGCTTATGACCCTCGCGCAACGTGACGAACGCGGCGATCGCCTGGCCCTTCAAGTCGTGCGTTTTGCCGACAACCGCGGCCTCCGCAACGGCCGGGTGCTCCACCAGCGCCGACTCGACTTCCATCGTCCCGATTCTGTGGCCGGCGACGTTGAGCACGTCGTCAACTCGGCCAAGAATCCAGAAATAGCCGTCGTCGTCCCTCTTGGCGCCGTCGCCTGGGAAATAGAGATCGGGACGTCCCGGCCACTTCGAGAAATAAGTCTCGACATAGCGCGCGTCGTCGCCCCAGATGGTGCGCAGCATCGACGGCCACGGCTTCGTCAGCGCCAAAAGTCCTCCGCCGACGGGAATTCTCTTCGCCTGCGCGTCGAGCAGCTCGGCGGTGTAACCGGGCAGTGCGGTCGTCGCGCTGCCCGGCTTCGTCGCCGTGTAGCCGGGAAGAGGCGAGATGACGATCGCGCCCGTCTCGGTCTGCCACCAAGTGTCCACGATCGGACAGCGATTGCCGCCGATGTGCTCGCGATACCACATCCACGCTTCAGGATTGATCGGTTCGCCGACGGAGCCGAGGAGGCGCAGCTTCGACAGATCGTGCTTTGCGGGATGCTGAGCGCCCCACTTCATGAATGCGCGAATGGCGGTCGGCGCCGTGTAGAGAATCGTCACGCCGTGCCGCTCGCAGATGTCCCAAAAGCGATCCTTCTCAGGCCAATCCGGAGCGCCTTCGTAAACCACGCACGTTCCACCATTCGCTAGAGGTCCGTACACGACGTAAGAATGGCCGGTCACCCAGCCGATGTCGGCGGTGCACCAGAAGATGTCCTCGTCCTTGAGATCGAAGACGAGCTTCGTCGTCGTCGT
>JALYYD010000322.1 GCA_030946775.1 Gemmatimonadota bacterium | reverse complement strand
GCGGTGGTGATCACATCGGTGGCGATTCTCGTTCTCGACGCGCTCACCGCACTTCTTCTCGCTCCCTATCTACAGGCATGAAGAAACGAGACGATGTTCTTGTTGGCGTGATGGTCGTCGCGACGATTGCGGTCCTTGTCCTCGGCTCGCTCTGGCTGGCGCGCGGGGGACTGTCGAAGGGCTATCCGCTCTACGCGAAATTCCCCTGGGGCGCCGGACTGAAGCAAGGTCAGCCGGTGTGGCTCGTGGGCGTAAGCGTTGGATATGTCGATGACGTGCAGCTGAAGCAGGACGGAACGCTGATCACGACATTCCGCATTCAGGGCGACTACAAGGTTCCGGTCACATCCACCGCGACGGTGGTGCCGAACGGGATTTTCGGAGACGCGGCGGTCGCGCTCACACCATCGCGCCCTGATCCGGCGGCATTCAAGCCGGGCGACACGGTGCCGGTCGGGCCGGCGACGCCGGGTATCGCCCAGCTCACCAGCAAGGCAGACTCGATTGCGACGTCGGTGAACGCGATCACGACTTCGCTGCAGAAGGAGCTCGTCGCCGCGGGTGGGGTGCGCGACTTGAGGAACACAATTGCCGGAACCAATCGGCTCGTTGCGGAGTTCGGATTGATCGCGGCCGAGCAGTCGCGCCAGCTCACGGCGACGATGACGTCGGTGCGGAGGCTCACGTCGGCTGTTGACCCGGTGAAGGTCGATTCTGTGGTGAGCAATCTGGAAACGACGAGCGCGAACATGTCGGCGATGAGCAACGAGCTCAAGGCGACGTCGCTGAAGCTCGACGGCATCATCGCAAAGGTGGATAGCGGACCGGGATCGGCGGCGAAGCTGATCAACGATCCGGGGCTGTACAACGACGTGCGGGCGCTGCTGCAGCGGATGGATTCGCTGGTTGCGGACGTGAAGAAGAATCCGAAGAAGTACATCAATGTGAAGGTGTTCTGACGGCAACTACGACTGCAAAGGCAACGGCAACTGAACGCGTGCCCGGTGCTGAGCTAATCGGCTGGGAGCTCGTCGGTCACGGCGACGCTGACTTGTCCGGGCTTTCCCGTCCCCGCGCGAGAGAAGTCACCGAGTAGTTGTCTCAGTAGCTGCGAGCTGTGCTACCCAGCACTGGGCACGTGATCAGTTGCTGTTGCAGTCGCAGTTCCCTCCCTACCCGACAGCGAATCGTCTTGAGCCAATAGCAAAGCGGGCCCGGATTTTCATCCGGACCCGCTTCTTTTTCCACCCCGCCCGCCCCGAGATCCGGAGCGGCGGGTTTCCTGATTCTTAGAAGCTGTACCGCAGCGACAGCTGCATACGGTAGTTGGAGCTTGCGTTCAGCCCGCTGAACCGGCGGAGGTTCGTGTCGAAGGTGACGACAGGAACGGCCTGAGCCGGTGACGAGCCGAGCTTGTTTCCGGTCTGCGTGACGAGAATCGTAGCCGAGCAGTTCGCTCCGCAGGTCGATCCCTGGTTCGAGTACAGCTGCTCACCCCACTTCCGGTTGAGCAGGTTGCCGAAGTTGAGGATGTCGAGGCGAAGCTGGAGGTTCTGCCTGCCGAACGCCTGCAGCGACTGACCGACTGTGAGGTCAAACTCGTTCTGCCACGGGTTGCGGCAGGTATTGCGGTTCATGATCTGGCCACGCTGGTTTCTGAGGCAGGCCGTCTTCTTGATGAACGCCTCAAACGCATCGGCCTGGGCGGCAGCGCTGGCCTGAGCGGCGGCGTTGCCGTTGTAACCGGTGAACAGAATTTCGTTGGGATCGTGCGCGTCGGTGGGGACATAGAACAAATCGTTCGCCGTCTGTCCGTCGCCGTTGATGTCGCCCGAGCCCGTTCCGCTGCCCGTTCCGTAAACGTAATCGTAGGGCGAGCCCGAGTTCCCCTGATAGATCATGGAAACGTCGGTGAGAGTCTTGAAGTGCCAGCTGCCGGTTCCGATGATCTTGTGTGGCTGATCGTTCTTCGACCGGGTACGCGTGCGATCGTCGAGCGAGCCGTACAGATCGCGCTGAAATCTGAAGTTCGATCCGGCCGTGCTGCTCGTGATCGTTCCGACGTCGCGCGACTGGCTGTAGGTGTAAGCGAGCGAGCTCTGGAAGCGCTCAAAGAACGTCTTCTGAAGCTGGCCAGTGATGCTGTATGTGTAATCGCCGTGCGTATCCGACACATCGAGCACCGTCGTACGGTTACCCCTGAATACGGGCGACGCGCCTGTCCCCGTCTGGTTTCCGTACAGGATGCGCCCATGTGCGCCAACGCCCTGGATGCCGGCGAGAGCCAGGTTGCTGTAGTACGGGTTCGCGATGGAGCGGGTGAGAAGACCTTCGATTGTGCTGACGAGGCCGCTCGCGAAGCGATGGTCGTACGCCAGGTTCCACTTCTGGTACTGCGGGAAGCGGAAGTTGGGGTCTATGGTGTTGATGCTGGAGCTAAGAGCCGTACTCGCACCCTTGGTCGTAACACCGTTGGCCGTGAAATCGGCGCACGACGTGGGGGGGGTGGCGATGTTCGCCGCGTTGAATGCCGGCGTATGCGTCGAGTTGGACGTGTTAGCGCAGGTGAGCGCCGCGAAGCCGCTCAAGCCGGAGTTGCCGTACGCATTCGAGAGATAGACGAACGGGGGCACGCCGGTGTAGTAGCCGATTCCGCCGCGGATCTGGTTTCTCTGATCCCCGGTAACGTCCCAGTTGATTCCGACGCGCGGAGAAATGAGCGGGCGCCCCGGAACTGAACTCGTCGAACGAGCGTACACATCCCACACTGACTGGTTGAACGGCGGGCGGTCGATGAAGTTTGGCCGGTCTACGCGAACCCCATAGCTGAGGGTGAAGCGCGGAGTTGCCGTCCAGACATCCTGGACATAGCCGCTGTAGAGATGCGCGCGGGCGACCGCCAGTCCCTGTGCCGGATCCGTCGGCGATGGAGCGGACGTGCGGTACTCGGCGGGAATGCCATTGGCCAGTGAGTCGAGACTGTTGAAGAACCAGTAGCCGAGACGGTTCTGACCGAAGAGGTTGACCCACTTGTAAACGAGATCCTTGCCGCCGACGGTGATCGTGTGTGCGCCGATCGGGAAGGTGAGGTTTTCCGTCACTTCGAGCGTCCGCTGGTCGAGCGCGTTGCCCTGCGAGGAGTTCTCGGTGCCGAAGCGGAACGTTGCCGGCGTGGTGACATCGGTGCGCGGAATGCCGCGAACGTCAATCATCGGGAAATTCACCGGAACGGTGCGGAAGTCGTGCGTGTTGGTGTAATTGACCGACAGCTCGTTGTAGAAGCCGCGGGGCAGGTTCGTGAAGAACTCGGCGACTGACGAGTTGGTCTTCGAGCTGAAGAAGTACTTGTTCGACGTCAGGTTGAATATCGGTGAGGCCGACGTCGCCAGGCTGCGGCCAAAGTTGGTGTTGTCCGCTTTCGCGTAATTGTGGCGAAGCACGGCGCGGGTGTTGAATGGGAGGTACGCGTCGATACGCCCAAAAACGTTGAGGAGCGGATTCTCCTGGAGGATCTTGCCGCCATTTCCAGCGTCACTGAAGCCGTACTTGCTGCTGAGAACGTTGTTCAACTGATCGATCGACGACTGCGCGATGTACATGCACTGCGTGCCAGTTCCGCCGGCCTGACAGATCGGCTGGCTTGCATCAGGCCCGTTGGTCGGGGTGTGATACTTCTGCCACTCTGGGTTCACGAAGAAAAAGAGGCGGTTCGGAATGATCGGGCCGCTCAGCGTGAAGCCGTAGTTCCTCTGATAGAATTCCTGCAGGTAGGTCTGTTTGCGGGTCAGGTTCTGGCCACGCTCGTATCCATACGCGCTGCCGTGGAATTCATTGGTGCCGCTCTTCGTCACCGCGTTGATGAGCATTCCGCCGAAATTTCCCTGGCGGACGTCGAACGGGGAAAGCAGAACCTGGTATTCCTTTACGGCGTCGAGCGGAATGGACTTGCCGTTCGCCTGCGAGCCAGGCTGTCCCGTCGTGCCGAGACCGAAGAGGTCACCCGCAGCCGCGCCGTCGATCTGAATCGCGTTCTGTCTGATGTTGACTCCACCACCGGAAAGGCCGGCGGTCGTGGTCGAGACTTGCGGAACGAGCGACACGAAGTCGGCGAAGTTTCTGTTCAGCGTCGGCAGGCGGTGCAGCGCCGAGTCGTTGAACTGCATGCCGGTTCCGATCTTGCTCGGGTTGATGACTGCGTCCGCTTCACCGGTGACCTTCACCGCGGAAAGCAAATTGGTCTGCGGAACGAGCGCGAAGTCTTCGCGGTCCGTCTGACCGAGGCCGACGCGGAGGTTGTTGCGCGTCACCGGCTGGAAGCCGATGCGGCGAACGGTGATGCTGTAGCTGTCATCCGGCTCGAGGCCCTGGATGACGTACTGACCGGTCGATCTGGTCAGCGTTCCGGCAGTGAAACCGGTTCTGTTGTTGCGCACCTGGATCTGCGCGGACTCGACGGGGTTGCCGCCACCCGTCGCAGTGTGGTCGGTCACCGTACCGGCGATCGCGCCGGTCGTGACGCCTTGAGCGCGAGCGGGGATCGATACGGCACTCATTAATACTACGAGCGCCGCGATCGCGGAAAGCAAACGTTTCTGGAACATGCAGTCTCTCGGGAAGGGAGGAAAGAACGTGGAATCTGCTGCCAGTGGATATGCGCGGAACGTCCTGAATATACAGGCCCGCGAAAGAACGGAACACTGTTTTTTTAGGCCGCGGAACCGGCAAAGCAGCAGAGGGGGCTTTGCCACCCGCTCCCCTCAGCCGCAGAGGCGCGCGGGTCGAATATCAGGACGACATTCGACCCGCCAACCATATGTCTCGTATTAGTTGAAGCTGTACCGGAATCCGACCTGGATTCTATATGTGTCGGCACTCCCCGCAGTTTGCTCCAGAGAGTGGTCCATCAGCACGCCATTAACCGCACGGAGGCGGTAGATAGCCCGTCCGAAACCGTCAACGCCGGGATTTGTTAGAGGCTGGGTGTTCACCAATCGCTTACCCAACCCCCAGTTTTTGTTGAGGTAGTTGCCGAAGTTGACAATATCGGCTCGGAATTCAAAGGTGTTCCGGCGCCCGCCGGTCGAAGCGAAAAGCTCCTGGGCGATGCCAAAATCGAGGCGCTTCACCAGCGGCAGGAAGACGGCGTTGCGCTGAGTGTACTGCCCCCGGTGTTTCGACAGATAGGCGTCCTGGGCGATGTATTTGTCCCAGGCGTCAGCCTGCTGCTGGGCGGTGAAGGTGACGGCGGGAGCCGTCGCCGTGGCGGCGATCGTGTATTGCTGGAAATTCATCTCCGACTGATCGCGCGGAACGTAGATCAGATCGTTGCTGGTGCCGCCGTCGCCGTTCAGGTCACCCGCGTAGGTGTAACTGACGTTGCCGATGGTGTGCGTATCGAAAAACGCGGAGAGCGTCGTCGCGCCGAAGTGGAAATACTCGCGCCGGAGAGAGCCGGCGATGAAGAAACGGTGCCCCGGGGAGTTAGCCGAATAGGACAGACCGGGAAGGTTGGGCTCCCCGGAAATCTGGTTGCTCGTGAACGATCCCGACGCGATCGAGCCCGGGTCAATCGTATTGCGGGAAACACCGTAAGAGTACGCGCTCTTCAGGTAGAGGCCGTTGGCGAACGGCTTCTCGACGGACGCCGCGACATTGAACGACTGACCGATGTTCTGGTTCTTCAGCACGAACGCGCCCGTGATATTGGAATTGATTCTGTTGTTCGTGTACCGTGGCCGGCGATCGCCGGGTCCGACAAAGCGGGTTTGGGCCGCAGGGAGGTTGGCATTGATGTAGTACATGCCGTTGACGTCGCGGTTGAAAAGCACCTCACCGGTGGCCGTCATTCCCCAAAAGATCTTGTGGTCGATGCCGATGTCGCTTCTCCACACCTGGGGAAAGCGGAAATTCGGATCCGTAACGTCGTACTCATAGCTTGCGGCCGGCGCGCCGGTTACCGTAGCCGGCTTGTACCGGTTCGGATCGGGATTGAATGGACGGCTGGTAACGTTGTTGAGCTGCTCAAATCCGGTGAGCACCCCGGTCTGCCCGATCTGGTTGGATATCCAGACGTACGGGGGGCGTCCAGTGAACACGCCGCTGCCTCCCCTGATCTGGAAGCTGCGATCGCCGCTTACGTCCCAATTGAAGCCAAGGCGCGGGGAGTAAAGGAGCTTGGCGCGTGGAAGCTTGTCCGATGCATACTTGCCGGCATTCCCGTATTCGTCACGAAATAGGAGGTTATCCGCGAGCGAGTTGACGAATCCGGTCTTCGCAAAGAAGGGGGCGTCGAGCCTGAGTCCCGCCGTGACTCGCATTCTGGGCGTGACTCTCCACTCATCCTGACCGTAAACTCCGCCCAGGATCACCTTCAAGGGCTGAACCGGCTTGATCTGTCCCGGAATATTGTTGTAGCGAACCTCGAAGCGGCGCAGGGTCACCGGGGAAACGGTGCGATTCGGATTGGCGAGATATCCGTTCGCGTCGGCATAAAAGTCAGCTAGAGAGTTATACGTGTAAACGCTCTGGGAGCCCGGGAAAAACACGTTTTGGGATTGATAATTCTCCACGCTGGCGCCAAAAGTCCAATCGTGGTTGGGGAGCGAGATTGTGAAGTTGTTTTGAATCTGCCTCGTCTGATAATAGAGCTCGTTGTTGGGCGTGAACGGCTCGAAACCGACGGACGTATACGTTGTCGTGGTGGTGGGGTCCAGAATGTCGATGAGCGGAAAAAACTGGCCTTTCGGCTCGCGGCTCTCGTTCTGGGTCGTGTACCCGATGGTGAGACTGTTGGAGTAGTGGCTGCCGATCAGCGAATTCCATTCACCGACGATCGAGCGAATGTTCTCGAGCTGGCCGTAATTCGAGCCTTGAAAGTTCAGCGAGTTGAGATTCGTGCGGCGATTGCCGAAACCCAGCGAGCCTGAATTCGATTCCAGAATGTCTGCCTTCGAGTCGAGCCGAGTATAGCGCAAGTTGAATTTGTTGCGGTCATTCAGGTTGAAATCCAGCTTGCCGAGAAGTCGCTTCGCCGGTGTCTCATTGTTGTAGCCGGAGTAAGGGCCAGTGATGTAACCGAAATTGGTCTTCATGTAGGCGCTCAGCGCATCGAGATCGGAGGCTAGAACGCGCGTAACATTTCCAATTACCGGCTGACCGCCGGTATTGGCAAGGAAAGTGGTTCCCGGCTGGCTGGTAGTTTCGTTCTCGTAGCTGAAGAAGTAGAACAGCCGATTCGGGATCACCGGTCCGCCAACCCATCCGCCGGTGTTTCCGTAGTTGAACACACCCGGATCGAATGCGAGAGCGCCAGCGTGCCGGCCGGTCAGGCTCTGGTTCTTGTACTGGTGGTAGACCGAACCGCGAAAGGTGTTCGTGCCACTGCGTGTGACCGTATTCACGCCGGCGCCCACGAAATTTCCCGCCCTGACATCGTAGGGGGCGATGCTCACCTGGAGCTGCTCGATCGCAGCCAGCGAGATTGGCGCGACTCCGGTGCGGTCGCCGGGCGAGTTGTTCAGCCCGAATGAGTTATTGAACGCGGAACCGTCGACCGTGATGTTGTTCGAGCGGCTATCCTGGCCGGCGAAGGACATTCCCCCGCCTGATTGGGGGGTGAGTCGGACGATCGACTCGAGCCGTCCACTAATGGTAGGGAGGGTTGCAAGCGCGTTGCGACTCACTGCCGTGGCCGCGCCCGTATGACTTTCATTCAATATGGGATCGACGACGCCGGTGACCGTCACCCCTGAGAGCTGGGTGGCCGACTGCGACAGTACAAACTTCAGATCGGTGGATTCGCCGAGGTTCAGGTAGATGTTCGACTGCGCGTTGGCCTGAAATCCGATTGACGAAACAGTAACGGTGTACGGACCTCCGACGCGGAGTCCGGGAATGAAAGCTCTTCCATCGGCGCGCGTTCGGCTCTCCGTCCGGGTTCCGGAGGGAACGTGGAGGACGACGACCTTGACGTCCGGGCGAGCCGCGCCGGTGGCGTCGGTGACCGTCGCGTTAATCCGCGAAGTCGTGACCTGGGCGTCGAGGGCGAGGGGAATCATGGCGATCAAGGCGACACTCGCCACAGCGCGACTGCAAATCGAGAAGATCCTCATCCGTTTTCCGCGAAAAAGTTGACGCAAAAGTAGCGCACGCCCATTCGGGGTGGCAAGAATGAAATTCGACGCCGGCGAAATCAGCGATGGGCCTCATCGCGGGCGACAAAAAAATAAACCGGAATTCCGGCCATTATGACACCCAATACCGCGAGCGTCGGAATTCTGCTGGTCGAATCGAGAATCGCGCTTCCGAGCAGGAATACTGTCGCGAGGACGAAGACCATTGGTACGATTGGATACCCAACGGCGCGAAAAATGGGGTGATAATCGGGCTTCCGCCGCAATGGATAGATCGCGGCCACCGCGAGAGCATAGAAAGGAACGATGGCGGTGACGAAGGTGTCCGCAAGACTCTCAAAGCTCCCTGCCAGGACGAAAACAACCCCAAGAACTGCCTCGAGAGCGATGGCAACACTTGGGGTTTGAAAGCGCGGATGGACGCGGCCGATCGGGCGGAAGAGCAGTCCGTCATTCGCCATCGCGAAGAGAATCCGCCCGCCTGTCATCACCGAGCCGTTGAGAGTTCCGAATGTGGAGACCATCACCGCGCCGGCGACGAGCACGACTCCC
>JALYYD010000319.1 GCA_030946775.1 Gemmatimonadota bacterium | reverse complement strand
CAAGATGGGCGCGGAGTGAGTCGAGCTCATTCACGAAATGCGCGATGTTGAACATCGCCGTATCGGTGATGACATCGGAGTGCCCGGCGCCGAGCTGGTCGTAGCGGACGATGCGCCGATCGGATTTCAATCCCTCCTCGTACGGCTTCAAGTAATAGCTGGAGAAGCCGGGGCCGCCGTGAAGGAGGATCGCAGGCGTTGCCGTTCCGGCCCCGACGACGCGATACCAGATCTTTCCGTCGGGGACGGCGAGAAATGATTCGCCGGCTGCAGGCGTGAACGGAATCGCTGCCGCGGTGGAGGAGGCGGTGGCCGAATCGGATTCCACATTTTTCTCCGTGCATCCCAGCGTGATGCAAAGCACGGCGAGGAACGTTGGGGGTGCGAGGCGCATTCTATCTCCCGGGGGTGCCAGTCGGTTCTTCAATCGCAAAAATAGGAATCCAATCGCTTCGCCGCCAAGCCCGCTAGAGTCCGAACTGTCTCAGGTGGTGATCCTGATGGAGGTATCCCCACCGCAGCCATTCGCGGTCGGAAAGCGGGCCGAAGAATGGATGGTTCAGCTTCGCGTCTTGTTGCTTCGAGAGCACGAAGCGGTGCGTGACTCGCACGAGCTCGTCCAAGTCAGCGGAAAAGTCACCGGGCTGGCTGCCTTCCCGCTGAGGATCGATCGGCGCGCCAGTCGGAACGTTCTTCGGCCACTTCATCGGCGCGTAGAGCACGATCAGCTTGAGAACGCTTCTCGGAAGTGGTGTCTTCACGAGTCCGACTTTCTTATCGCCGAGCCCGACGCTGAGCGCGTCGATGCAGTGGCGGATCATTTCCGCGGACGACATCCGTCCCCACTGGCGGGGGCTGTCGGGACGGATGCTTTCGATGCGACCGATGATCTCGTTGAGATCATCGCGATTGGCGAGGGTTTTCATTAGCGTCTATGAAGCTATCGTTTCCAATCCATTCCCATCCAGGCGTTGGCGGTCCCGATGTCCGCCGTACCCGTCGCCTTGGCGTAGAGAAAAAGCTGCAGCTTGTAGGCGGGCAGCCACTTGAAGGGAAGATCGAGAATCGCCTGTCCGAGCAGCTGCGTTCCGCCAATTGGAAGTAGCGCGTCCTTCGTCTCCAGGTCACGCTCGGTGACGGAATCGAAGTAGGCCTTGATCTCCTGCTTCTGCAGATCCATCGCGGCGGGAAATTCCTCCGCAGTCATCTTCGAGGCGCGCTCGGTGTAAGTGCTGAACGCTTTCCAGTTGCTCTGATGGAGCGACTGAATTCCGGCGATACCGCAGATGGAGAGGTATCGCAGCAACTCGAGCGTGGTGCGCTGCCCGGCGGTCGGCTTGTAGTCGTACGACTGGGGCGTGAGCTTGGAATGAACGTGCTTGGCGACGTCGCATTCGAACATCATGGACGCGGCGATCTGATCCTTGCTTATCATGCGAACCCTCGGTTGGCGGACGTCTTGGAAAGATAGGCGTCCATCGCGGATCTGCGTGGCGCTAGTGGCTCGCGTCGCGCAGCTTGAAGCTGAAGGGGAGATTAACCCGCTGCTGGACCTTGCAGCCGGCGATGAGCGCAGGACGAAAGCGCGCTTTGGGAAGCACTTCCGCCGCGGCGCGCACGAAATCCCGATAGGAGTCCGCCATCTCGCCGACCGGCTTCATCGCGTGAGGCGGGAACACGTCGTAGGCGGTGGAGATGAGGGCGTATCCCGTCGTGTCCACGACGAATGAGAGAACGATCGTGCCTTCGATCCCCCGGTCGAGATTTCTGATCGGGTACTTGGTCTTCATCTCGTCAACCGCCTCGGCCGGCTGCTCCCAAGGCAACGCAATCGAAAAGGCAGCAACCGCGAACCGCGTCTGCACTTTGGGTTGTGACGCATCGCGTCGCGGACCGATCTTCCAGATTTCAATTCTGAAGGTGCCGGAATCGCCGCGCGCGGATTCTGGCCAGAAAACGCGGTCGCCGTCATCCCAAGACTTTCGGAGGATCGACGCGAGCAATCGTATTCCTCCGATGCGGGACGAATCAGTCTCGGCGGAGTCGAGCTGAATGGCGGTGCCGAGTCGTCCGTCGCGATGGAGTGTGACCATAAGACGCCCACTCGTATTGCTTCGCGTAAAAGCCGGCTCTCCCACTGGTAGGTCGCTGGTCTTCGCGCCGAGGTAGGTGCGCAAAGCTTCGCCCAGTGTTTCGACGAGCAGATCGGCGGGCTTCTCGAGCGAAGGCGCCGAATTGGAGACGTCGGACCGAAGGAAAACAGCAACGCGCCGCAGATCCTTTACCGGAGACGCCTCAAGGCATTGGCGGAGCGTACCGTTGGCGAGAGCTTGCGCGCGAGCCGTGGTGGCGCAGGTCAACAGCGCAAAGAAGACAACGAGTGAGAGAGCCGGACGATTCATTCGGCGGCTTTGTCCGGGGTGGCGCGCTACTTCTTCGCGCCCTGGTATTTCTCGGCGATGACGCCGCGATGGTGTATCTCGTGACCCGCCGTGATGTAGGCGAGCGCACGCACGCTTACCTCGGCGCCGTTCGCCGTTCCTCTGCGGGCCGTGGCCTCTTCACTCATATGCCGGTAAAGCAGGCAGGTGTCCCTGCGCACGGCTTCGAACTCGGCAGTGAGCTCGGAGAGCGGATACTCGTCGAAGTTGCCGCCCTTGACGTAATCGTCCTGCTCGAACCCCGGAATCGGCGTCTTGTCTCCGCGCGCGAAACGAAGCGCGCGATTGCCGAAAATTCTCTCGGCGTCGAGAAGATGTCCGACAATCTCGTTGACGCTCCACTTCTCCGGCGCGTAGCGAAAGGTTCCGCCGGAATCGGGAATGGCGCGGAGAAGAGCCGAGGTCTGCTTGACCTGGGACTCGAGGATTGCGATGACGTCTCCCTCTCCGACGAGCGAGATGTAGTGCGCGTAGTACGGCAGGAACTCGTCGGCGGCGGGGCGTTTCATCGGATCACCTCAGTCGGTCAGTCGCTGTACGGATAGTCGGGGTCTGCCAGCTTCGCGGCAAGAGCGACCGCTTCGGGCCCCGCGATCTCTCGCGCGAGATCGAGCAGCATCGGGCTGAGGTGGGTGCCATAGCGCAGAAGATTTGCCGCGCGCTGCGGGCGCGCGACCAGAAAAGCGAGGATGTGAAGATCGGCTTTCCTCGCGTTGCAATCGGGGCAGGCGAGCACGAGGTTGTCGCGCCGGTCGTAGGCGGTTTGTCCGCGGCGCGGGGTGACGTGGTCAAGCGTCATCTTCTCCGGCTTGAGACGCGTCTCGCAATACGCGCACACCGGTCCGTGCTGCTTGAGAAGCCACTGCCGCGTATCAGAGTACGCGTTGCGGCTCGTCGGCTGCGAGGTGAGCTGCTTTGCCGGCCGTCCGGTGCGCGCGCGTTTCCGGCTAGGCCGGCGAGGTGTCGTCAGCTGCGAAGCGCTCCCAAAAGCGCGGGAAGGGCGCCGATCACCCAAACGCACGCGGCTGCCATCGCGGCGCGCGCACGGGGAATCCTTCCGGTTACGGAAAGCCCGATGGCGAGGAGAACGGTGATCCAAATGGTGAAGACATCAACGCGGCCCAGCAGCGCGATGAGGAAGGGCGAGCTCGTATCGGGGTTGATAAAGCGGCCCACCCCGAGGGAGACCGCGTAGCGGCCGTTGAGCGAAGCGGGGTCCATCAGCATCGCCTGAACTGCGCTGACGACGACCTCGAGAATTCGCGGAATGAACGCGTACGCGGTGACGACAACCGCTGTGCGGTAAGTCTCGGCTGCGTCGAAGAGCTTGCCGATGAGCCAAAGCGCGGCGGCGGTGATGAAAATCCCGATCGGAACGAAAATGAGCGGGGCGAAGTACAGGATTTTTTCCTGGACGCTCCGCATCGTCGCAATCTGCTCTTCCGTTAGCTGCGGGTTCTTGCGCATTGCCGCAGCCGCGCCACGCGCGAAGTCGGCGTCGAATACCGGCTGCATCAATCCCTTCGTGGCGATGAACAGAATGGAGATGGCGAGCGTGACGATAATGAGCGGCATCCAGAAGCCACCATTCTCGCGCCGCGCGAACACCGCCGACGGGGAAGTGAAGATGTCGACGAAATCTTCCCAGATGGACGTGCTCGAGGCGGTGGTGGAATTCGGAAGGTGATCGGCGCCTGACGGATTGGTCATCGGTGGATCCCCGCTCTGGAGGTGGATACCAAGCTCAGCCGCCCCTTCTCCCCGACTTCGACGACGTTGCCGCCGGCTTGGTGACACGAGGCGGCGTGTTGGGCTGGGTCTGCGACTTCTGCTGGGAAGGCTGCGCTCTCATGCCCGCGTCTTTGCGCTTGCCTGAGAAATCCGGAATTGGCTGGTGTTTCTTTTTCATCCTGTCTCCACGATTGTCCAAAGTGAAGTTAACGCACTCCGGCGCGCGCGTCGAGAAACGGGGGGCAAAACGAAGCGCGCCGCCCGAAATAACCGGACGGCGCGTCGTCTTGGCAGATGATGTGGCCGATTAGCGGAGCTTGGCCTTCTCGAGATAGAACGTGCTGTTGTTCTGAAGTGCGAGGAACACGCTGCCGTCCGATCCGAAGCCGGTGACGCTCGAGTTGAGCGGCACCTGAACGCGGTCGATGAGCTCGCCTTTGCGGTTCACGACATCGTAAACAGGGCCGCCATCGACCTTCTTGGTCGGGATCGTGCGAATCCAGAGATTGCCTGCCGCATCCACTTTCGTCGAACCGGCGAAAAACGCCGGCTTGTAGTCGGGCAGCTCTGAGGGCGAAACAAAGTTGATCTGGGGACCGCCGCCACCGCCGCCGCCTGCACCCGCACCGGGCCGTCGCCCTCCGCCACCATCACCGAATACCTGAATTTGCGGGCCGCCGCCGCCACCACCGCCACCGCCGGCGCCAGCGCCGCCACCGACGGCCGCGCCGCCAGTCGGCGCCGGAGTAGCGGCCAGCTGCCGGGCGCGATTCGCTTTCACGGAATCGATGAACGCGACCTTTTCGTCGTCGGTGAGCCGCTGCCAGTCAAACGCGATTTTCGGCGCCGAGACTTTGGTGCCGTCGGTATTGTAAAAGTCCACGTGATAATCGCTGCCGCGAACCAGCGCCACAGTTCCATCGGGCAGCATTACAAAGTCGTCTACCGTGGGGAGCGGGTTGATCTGCGTCGTGACACTGATCCGTCCTTCGTTCTGGACGATGTCCAGCTTTACTTTCGGAATCTTCCCGTAGGCGATCGTGTCCACCTGACGCGTCGCGAGGTCAACGCGAACGATAGGAAGCGAGTCGGGAAATTCGGGCGCTCTGAATCCGCCGCCGCCTCCTGGGCCGCCAGGCCCGAAGCCGCCACCGCGGAAATTCGGCGGCGCGCGATAAACCAGCCGTCCACGCGGATCGAAACCGACGCTCGTGGAGAACTGGCCCGCGAGCATCTGCACGTCCTGAGTTCTTGGCACGGACATCACGCGCGCGATCTTGCCGGCGCCGTCCACTATCAGCATCGACATCGACGACGGATCGACGAAAATGGACGAGTCCCCGCGGAAGGGAATCAACCCGCCGGTTCTTCCGGCGTAGGCAGTCGCCGTTGCGCTCGTCGAATCGGCGACGAGCGTCGCCGTTCCGAGGAGCGCGTCGTACAGCACAAGGCGCCTTCCGGAAACGTCGTTGACGAGAACGCGCCCGTCGCTGAGCGCCCGGATTCCGGAGATGCTCGTGAAAGCGTCGCTGGATTTCGCGACCACCGCTCCGAGCTGCCGAATAGGGGGACGCTGCTGCGCGAAGCCGAGCGACGGCAGGACGGCGGTCGCCGCAATGATGAAACGGAATGTGGTGCGCATCATATGCTCTCTATTCAATGGTTGACTGAAAGTGTTTATCTACTGGCGCTATCTGACGATCGTGATGCTGCGTTCTCCGCCGCCACCACCGCCGCCGCCACCACCACCGCCGAAGCCGTCCCCGCCGAAAAAGCCGCTCGTGAACGTCGCCGTGCCGTTTCTGATCGTCGCAAGATAACTCGGCTCGAGATAGCTCTGAACGTTGGCAGGTAGCATCCTCTGCTGCGCCGGCGTGAGCAGCTTCTTCACCGACGGTACCAGCTTCATCAACAGATCCACCGACGCCTTCCGGCCGCCGATGAATCTGTCGTACACCGCATCGTGATTGAAGTTGTCGTCCAGGCCGGCGAAGTAATGCGCGATCGGCGTCCAGATCGCGTCGTTCGCGACTGTGTACCGGCGGTTCATCGTAGCGATGCTGTCCGCCTGCAGCGGAGTGAGCTTGAGGGAATCCTGCTGGCGGAGGATCGTCGCCATCGGGTTCTGAATGCCGCCGCTGTTGTAGATCGCCCTCAGGAACGCCTCGGGAATCTTATCCCCGGAGCGCGTACGTCCGCGGTCGAGCTGCTGTATAAGCTGCTGCCGCTCCCGCGTGGGGCCGACGTCGAATCGCATCAGCGCCGTGAGCGTGACCGGGGAACGCTGCACGCCGAACGCTGTGTTCTGCGCGCCGAATCTCTGGTTCACTTCATACTTGAATCGCTGCGTCGCCGGATCGAATCCGCGGACGTAAAGCAGCGACGGATCCGGGATAACCTGATTTCCCCAGCCGCGGGTGTTCGAGCCGTGGAGCAGCATGTCGGCCGCGCCGAGCGGATTCGAGAGCTGGAACGAAAGCGTCGCGCGCTGCGGCATCCGCACCTTTGCCGGGTTGAAGCTGAACGACATCGACGCTGTCGAGCTCCACGGGCCCTGACAGCTGTTGCGCTGCGCGAGCTGGCCGAGCTGCTTCGAGAGACAGTCGCGCGCCTCCTTCGAGCCATCCGAGAGGAGCGACTGCATCGCGATGCCGAGGGCAGGGTCCGCCGTCGAGCCTGGCTTATAGACAAATGCGCGATCGTTGGAGTAGCCGTCGCCATTCACGTCGCCGGCGATCATCGGCGTGAATGGGAGTCCGGAGCGGAAATTTCCGAACCAGCTCACGCGGACAAAATCAAAGAAGTTGTAGCTGGCGTTGTACACGATCTGGTGCCGTGAATCGAACGCCGACCGCGCCCATTCGATCGCCAGCGGATTACTCACGGTGCTGTTGAAGCCGCGCGTCTGCTCCCGGACGTTGGAATACACGTAGGACAGACTCCAGCTGAAGCCCGGACTGAACTTGAGCGGTGAGATCCGCAGCGAGAGCTGCTTGCTCTCCGACTTGAGATCCGATCGCAGTTGATTGACGCGCGAGTAGCGCGGAAAGAGACGCGCATCTTGCGATGCGATCTGCCCCGTGCCGGCGACGATGCTTCCGGGCTGTACGAATACCGGACGCTGACCCTCGTCGGGAAGAACGAACCGTGGAACTCCGCTGAAGTTGAGATCCGTGTTGCCCGGCTGGTTGAAGTTGAGCGACATCGTGCCGTCAACGTTTGCTGTGAGCCGGTTGCCAAAAGTCGCTCCGCTCCAGCTGAGATTCGATCTGACGCTCCTCGGCGCCAGGAAATCCTTGGAGATCGAGCTGACATTCGGTGCGCTGTTGGAGAAGACGCTTCCCGAGCTTCCGCCGGCGCAGGTCGTGGGCACGAGGGTCGGGTCCTGAAGAAACGCCGCCCAGTTCGCAGCCGGTGTTGCCGCGCCGATGCAGGTGATCTGCTGCACCGCGCTCGGCAATCCGGTGTTGTCCATCGCCGAGGCGATCAGGTTCGTGCTCGGTGTATTCTGGAATACACCGATGCCGCCGCGAATGACCGCACGCGGGGCGCGGAACGCGCCGGCGAATGCGTCTATCTGGGACGCAGTGCCATACGTCCAGGAGAAGCCGAGGCGCGGGCTGACGTAGAGACGGTTCGGGACATAGGTATTGTCCACATTGAACGTGCTCGCGACGTCGGGATTGGCGAGCGGCGTCGACAGGAAGTGGTTGCCGTCAACGCGCACGCCGTACTGGAACTGGAGATTGCTCGTGCGGCGGTAAGAGTCGCCCAGTGAAACCGCGCCGACCAACTGCGAAACGTTGCGGATGCGCGGGCTGAGCTGCCGCGTGAATGCCGACGCCAGATTGTTCTGCAGGTCTGCGAGCGAGTTGTAGCTGTACGTGCCGAATAGATTGTTCGCCTGCTGCTGGGCAGTGCCATCGCGGCGCAGCTCGGTAGTGAGCTTCAAGCGATGCGTATTCGTCGCGCTGAACCACGACATCTGGTTGAGAAAGCCCAGGCTCGTCTGCGTTTGATTGCCGCGCAGACCCTGGCTTCCGCCGAAGGAAAGGTTCTGGACTCCATTCGTGCCGTCCGAAAATGCCGAGTTCACGCGCACCGAACCGCCCGGCAAATCGAGGAAGGGAGTCGAGTACGTCTTCGAATCGCTGTAGCTGACCGAAGTCTCGCTCAGGATCGAGTTGTTGATGTACGCGCTGTGGCGCCCTTGCAGTCCGCCGCGCCAGCTGGTGCGGTCGGCGCTGTGCGCCGGAACCTCGGTCGGCAGCCCGCTCGCCGGATTCTGCTTGTTCCAGTTTCCGTTGAAGGAAAAGTTGATCGCGGTGCCGCTGGTCGAGCTCGGCGGGTTGAAGTCGAACGCGCCGAACACCGTTCCGTTGTCGCCGACGCGCTGCGTGCCGACGAGCGGCGTCGAGACCGGAACGGAATTGCGGGCCAGGATCGCGAGGAGGCGGCTGACCGAATCGGCGGAAATTCCGGAAGCGCGAAGCCCGTCGGGGTTGGTCGTGAGCAGCGTCTCGAGATCGTTTGCACGCCGGCCGAGTTGATACGACAGGTTATAGAACGCCTTGTCATACTTGAGCGGACCGGAGAGGGCGCCGCCGAGTGACACGTTGGAGTATTCCTGGCCGAGCGACTGCGTCGCGCGATCGGCCCACTGCAGATGGGGCGAGTCGAAGTTGAGACTCAACCCGCGAGTGATGAAGTTCGTACCCGGTCGCGTGCGCAAGGAGAACTGACCGCCGCTGAATCCCCCGCGCGAGACATCGTACGGCGATGTGACGAGCGAGCTGATGACGGCCGCGTCGCGAGGAAGGCTCGAGCCACCGAACTGCATTCCATTCAGTGTGGTGTTGTTCTGGTCGGCGCCAAGTCCGAGAACGGAGAAGCCGTCAGGACCGCCATCGGTGCCTGGAACTCCCTGCACGCCGGGAAGAGACGCGGCCATCGCGGCCAGATCGCCCAACAGGTCGGCGGGGACGCCGGTATTGTCGACGCGCTGTTCCGTGCCGCTGATGTCGGGGGTCGGGTCGTTGCGGCGAACTTTGTCGCGCGGCGTGCTGACCTTCACCGCGTCGAGCAGCGTTCCAGCCGATGTGAGTCGCGCGTCGGCGACGAGAATGTCTTCATCCGCGGCGCGCCTGATCTCGAAGCGCTTCGCCGTGTAACCGATCGCGGCGAACTGGACCATATAGTCGCCGTCGCCGCCGGGGAACGTCACCGTGAACCGGCCGTTGGCATCTGTCGTCGCGGTGCGATTGACGTTACCGGAGATGGAAGTGACTGTGACGCGGACGCCCTTCATTGGAAGGCTGTCCGGGCCTGTCACCTGTCCGCGAATGACATCGGCGTTCTGCGCCTGCGCGCGCGAGGGGGCCAAGAGGGCACCCGCGAAGAGCAGCCCGACTGCTATAAGAAAACGGCGAAAGAGCATCGTTACCGGCTGGAAGTTCGAGTCCCCCATTGGACGCGAAGTGCTACAGAATGGTTTACGCGCAGCTACGGCCGACTGTTATCAATCGCCGGTCGGAACGATCCCGGCGCCCTCGACCATCAGTATCACGGTCCGCTCCGGTGCCCGGGGGCGGTGCTGGACGCCCTTCGGTACTACGATCCCCTGGCGCGGCCCCAGCTCGACCGTGCGACCCTCGAGGTCGATGAGAAACCGTCCCTCGACGACGTAGAAGAACTCATCGAGGTCGTTGTGCTGGTGCCAGTGGTACTCTCCCCTTACAACGCCGATGCGCACGACCGAGTCGTTCACCGCGCAGAGCGTCTGGTTGAACCAGGCATCGGTGACCTCGTCGGCGATGTCCTGGACGTCAATCAATTCCAGCGCTTTGAAACGAATGTCCATACGTGTCACGTAGGGAAAATCAGCCGGCGTAGAGCCGGGCTCGCGTTTCTCGGGCATAAGTATGATCCGATGGGAGGTGGGCTTCAGATGAAAGCTAAACGAACGGGCCCGTATTTCGGCTTTCCAACGAAATCCGCGCTGGCGCTGTCTGAATATTCGAATGCCGCGGTGAAGTGACGCCGCCTTGTACTGCTCAGCCAATACTTCGATGAAAAAACTCGCCGTTGTATTCCTCTCGCTCGTCCCTGCTGCCGTCTTCGCCCAGAACAAGGCGGACACCGCTGCCGTGCGCCCAGTCGCGTCGAGCCCTTCTGCCGGTTCAACGGCGCCAACCACTGTCACCTCGGCAACTCACGCTTCAGCTACCGTCGCGCTTGCCATCCGGGTGCTCGTGCCGCCTGTGCTTGATGGCAAGACCGACGACGCAGCGTGGAAAAACGCTCAGGTCATCGATCAGTTTCTCGAGTACGATCCGAAGC
>JALYYD010000317.1 GCA_030946775.1 Gemmatimonadota bacterium | reverse complement strand
CGCGTTGAGATTGTTCACATATGCCTGGTGATGCTTGCCGTGATGAATCTCCATCGTCTTCGCGTCTATGTGCGGCTCGAGAGCGCCGAAATCGTAGGGAAGGTTTGGAAGGGTAAATGCCATTCTGATCTCCTTGTTCGTTGGGCGCGTCCGCGCCCGCTTTTCAAACCGGTCCCGGGCTCTCCGTGACCGCGGCCGCTTCGGCCTTCCTGCTGCGGGATCTGCTTCTCAGACCGCTGATGACTCCCGGCGATATCGAGATCAGCACGACGAGGATCACTACGATCTCGATGTGCTTGTCGACTCCCGGAATATACCGGCCGAGAAAAAAGCCGATGAACACCATGCTCCAGATCCAGAGTATCGCGCCGACAAGGTTGTAGGTGAAGAAATGCCTGAATTCCATCCCACCCACTCCGGCCACGACCGGCGAGAACGTCCGGATTATAGGCATAAATTGGGCGAGAATTATCGTCTTCTTCCCGTGTCGCTCATAGAACTCGTGTGCCCGCGTAGCATGCTTCTTGTTGAAGAGCAGGCTGTCCTCGCGGCGGAAGATGCGCGGGCCGCTGGCGCGCCCGATCAGATAGCCGGTCGAATTGCCGATAATCGCCGCCAGCGTCAGCAGAGGAGCGAGGGCATATACATTGAAGTATCCGCGCGCTCCGAGAAGGCCGGCCGTGACGAGAAGGGAGTCACCGGGAAGAAAAAACCCGACCAGCAGCCCGGTCTCGGAGAAGATGATCGCGGCGAGACCGACGAATCCCGCCCACTGGATGAGCTCGGGCAGGTTGTGAAGGCGATGAAAGAGTGCTGTGATTGCGCCCATTGGCCCGCGTAGGGGAGGAATGAAAGACAGACGCTCAAGTTCAACTTCTGACAACCCAAGGTCAACCGCGGCGGGACTGCTCGCGTTTCCCGAAGCGCGGAGGAATGGCATCCGCCGCCCGGTGACGAGAAGCGAGCGGATCTTCAACGCGGTCTCGGTTGTGGTGCTGATTCTATTTGCGAGCGGATGGTCCTGGTCGATCGCAAACGCGCGCTCGGCGTCGAATGGCGCTGCAAACGGCGCGACCCCGGCGACGGCCGCGATCGCGAACGGCCTCACCGATGGATCCGCGCCGACGGCGGCTTATGTCACCGGAGCGATCCTCGACGCGCTGATGCCCCTCACCGGTGAGAGCGGGAAGCTGAAGGCCAGCATCCGTCCGCAGGGCGGCGCGATCCTGCCGGATAAGCTTCCGCCCGGCGCGGCTGCGACTTTTTCCAACGGCGCCGTGGCCGAATCAGCGACATCGCTCAGAGCGCCGGCGCGCGTCGGCATCTGGAAGCTGGCGATCAGCGCCGCCAACGCGATCAAGCCGCTCGCCGGATTCAGCGTCATCACCCTCCGCCCGGCGAGCGAAGAGCAGGGCGGCCGGCTCGGCCTTTATTTTCTCGGAAGCTGGCCGGCCGCCAAACAGGTGAAGCCTGGAGTCGTGTACCGTCCGCCGGGCGGCTTCATCGAGGTTACCCAGCAAAACCAGGACACGCAGCTCTCCGAGCATTTCAAGCTGCGCGATTTTCTTCCCCACGATCAAATGAACGTTTGGCCGAAGTACATCGCCATCGACATGAAGCTCATCGACAAGGACGAGCTGATCCTCACCGACCTCCAGCAGCACGGAGTGGATGTCAGCGGAGTTACGGTGATGAGTGGCTTCAGGACCCCGCAGTACAACGCCGGTGGCGGAGACCCGAGGGGGCGGGCGGCGCTAAGCCGGCATATGTATGGCGATGCCAACGACATCTTCATCGACAGCGACAAAAATGGGCAGATGGACGACCTGAATCACGACGGGCGCGTGAATATTGCAGATGCGAGGGTCATTCAGGATGCCGTCACCCGCGTCGAGCGGGCACATCCTTCGCTAGTAGGAGGGTGCGGCGTATATTCGGGCACGTCGGCGCACGGGCCCTTTACTCACATTGACACGCGGGGTTACCCGGCCCGCTGGATCGGAACAGGAGATAGCTAATGGACGACAACGCAATGACGACTGCTACCGCCGGCGAGGAGCATCGCCACCCTTCGGGAGATCCGAAGCGCGACCCGGCGATGCCGGTCCGCACCGCCGACCTCGAGCCGTATGTCGGACTCGGCTACCTCTCGAAGCTTTTCAAGCTGATGGCGATCATCCTGCTCCTCCTCCTCGTCTCGGAGATCATCACCGGACTCGTGGCGCAGGGCACCGCGTCGATCCCGACACTGCTCGGGGAGATGAGCCGGCTTATCGTGCTCGCCGGCCTTCTATGGGGCAGCGGCGATCTTGCGTTGCTCCTCATTGACGTAGGTCACGACGTGCGGGCGACCCGTATCCTGCTCGGCAGGCAGGCGCTCCACGGCGGCGGCGTAGGCGAACCGCGCGCGAGGGGCGAGAAGCAATTCGTGGAGCGTGGCCCCCGCTAGGATCTTCACTATCGGGCACTCGACGAGGCCGTTCGAAGAGTTTGCCGAGCTGTTGAAAAGGGAAGGCGTGACACATCTGGCCGACGTGCGCTCCTTTCCTTCTTCGAGGCGGTATCCTCACTTCAACAAAGCGCTGCTCGTGCCGGCACTTGCCGCTAAGGGAATCGCGTACACCCACTTTCCAGCGCTCGGCGGACGACGTGCGGCAAGAAAGGATTCGCGGAACACGGCTTGGAAAAACTCCGGCTTCCGCGGGTACGCAGACTATATGGAAACGACGCCTTTCTCGGAGGGGCTGGATTCACTCCGGCTCGCGGCCCCGGCCGCCCCGACGGCGATTATGTGCGCTGAGGCAGTGCCGTGGCGGTGCCATCGCTCGATGATCTCCGACGCCCTCGTCGCGGGCGGCGACGAGGTAATGCACATTCTTGATTCGGGGTTGAAGCCGCACCGTCTTACGTCGTTCGGCAGAGTGGAAAATGGAGCTGTGCGCTACGATACCGCGCCCGATCTCGACCTTTTTGGGTGAGCGTGCCCGTTCCAGCGGTACGATGGTTGCCAAGTGGCGACTGCGGTCGTAGGATAGCGGTGCAACTCACTTTAGCGAGGATGCCATAATGCTTTGGACCATCGCGGTAATACTCTTGATTCTCTGGTTGCTCGGATTCTTCGTGATGCACGTTGGCGGTGGATTGATCCATCTGCTCCTCGTCATCGCGGTAATCGTGATCATCTACCGTCTCGTCACCGGCAGGCCGGTAGTCTAGTAGTATCGGATCCAGATGATGGAGAGGCCCCCCCC
>JALYYD010000229.1 GCA_030946775.1 Gemmatimonadota bacterium | reverse complement strand
ATGCTCGGTTATACCGCGTCGGAGGTGATGAACAAGATCACGCCGGCTGACATCTCCGATCCCCAGGAAGTAATCATCCGGGCAAAGGCGCTCAGTGATGAATTCGCAACGCCCATCACGCCGGGGTTCGAAGCGCTTGTATTCAAGGCCTCGCGCGGCATCGAAGACATTTACGAGCTCACATACTTTAGGAAAGACGGCAGCCGGTTCCCCGCCGTCGTGTCGGTCACCGCGCTTAGAGACGCGCAGGATACGATTATCGGGTATCTGTTGATCGGTACCGACAACACCGCGCGGAAGCGAGCGGAGGAGGCGCTGCTAAAGGCAGGCGCGCTGCAAAACGCCATTTTCAACAGCGCAAATTTCTCGAGCATCGCGACCGACGCAAAGGGCGTCATTCAGATCTTCAACGTCGGCGCGGAGAAGATGCTCGGGTACACGGCGGCCGAAGTGATGAACAAAATCACTCCTGCCGACATCTCGGATCCGCAGGAAGTGATCGCCCGTGCGAAAACGCTGAGCGTCGAGCTTGGGACTTCGATTACGCCGGGATTCGAGGCGCTTGTCTTCAAGGCGTCGCGCGGAATCGAAGACATTTACGAGCTCACGTACTTCCGGAAGGACGGGAGCCGCTTTCCAGCAGTAGTATCGGTGACGGCCCTGCGCGATCCGCAGGGGTCGATTATCGGTTACCTCCTCATCGGGACCGACAACACGGCGCGGAAGCAGATCGAGGATGAGCGCGTAAAGCTCGATCAGCGTCTTCGCGATCAGCATTTCTACACCCGTTCCTTGATTGAGTCCAACATCGATGCTCTGATCACAACCGATCCGCGCGGAATCATCACCGACGTCAATAAGCAGATGGAAGCGCTCACCGGATGCACGCGTGATGAGCTGATCGGCGCGCCGTTCAAGAACTACTTCACGGATCCGCAGCGCGCCGAAGCGGGAATCAACCGGGTGCTCGCCGAGGGCAAGGTCACCAACTATGAGCTGAACGCGAGGGCGCGCGACGGCACGCTGACGCTCGTCTCGTACAACGCGACGACGTTTCACGATCGGGACAGGCGCCTTCAGGGAGTTTTCGCTTCCGCGCGCGACATGACGGAACTCAAGCTGATCGAGCAGACGCTGCAGCAGAAGAACGTCGAGCTGGAAGGCGCGAGCAGGATGAAATCGGAGTTTCTTGCCAACATGTCCCACGAGCTGAGAACCCCGCTCAACGCAATCATCGGATTCTCCGAAGTGCTTGCTGACGGTCTGATTGGCGACATGACGGACAAGCAGCGGGGCTTCATCGGCGACATCTTCAGCAGCGGGAAGCACCTGCTCTCGCTGATCAATGACATTCTCGATCTTTCAAAGGTGGAAGCGGGCAAGATGCTGCTCGACCTCGAGCTCGTCCCGGTCGAGTCTCTCTTCGTCAACAGCTTGTCCATCATCAGAGAAAAGGCAGCGGCGCGGCACATAGAGCTGAAGCTGGACGTCGCTTCGGACCTTGGCTCGGTGCGGGCCGACCCTCGCAAGGTGAAGCAGATCGTTTACAATCTGCTATCGAACGCGGTGAAGTTCACCGTCGATGGCGGGAGCGTCACTCTCGCCGCGAAGCGCGTGAGGCGCTCCGACGTCGGGTGCATCGAAGGTGAGGCAGGTGGGCGCACCTTCCCGTTGGCCGACAGTGATTTCGCCGAGTTCCTGAAGATCACGGTCGACGACACGGGCATCGGCATCACGCCCGAGGGAATGGACCGCCTCTTCAAGCCGTTCAGTCAGATAGACAGCGGGCTTGCGCGAAAATTCGAAGGCACCGGGTTGGGACTCGCGATGGTAAAGCTTCTGGCGGAGCTGCACGGCGGAGTGGTAGCGCTCGAGAGCGTCGTCGGCAAAGGATCGCGTTTCACGGTTTGGATTCCCTTCCGCCGCGAGGATGAGCCGGCGCTGCCGCTGCCGAAGTTTTCCTCACCTCAAATTGTCATCGCGCCCACCACGCGCACGGCACTGATGATCGAGGACGACTACAAGTCTGCGGATCTGATCCGGGTGCAGCTTGAAGCGGAGGGATTTACGGTGCTTCACGCGGTAAACGCGGAAGCCGGGCTCCTGGTTGCAGCCGAACAGCCGCTGGCCCTCATCACCCTCGACATAATGCTTCCGCATATGGACGGATGGGAGTTTCTCTCGCGCATCAAGCAGATCGACGCGCTGAAGCACATTCCCGTCGTAATCATCTCGATCGTGGCGGACCCTGCAAGAGGCTTTGCACTGGGCGCGGCGTCAGTGATGCAGAAGCCGATTTCCCGTCTCGACCTTTCCGAGGCGCTCGCGCTTCTCGGTCTGCTGACGGACGACGAGGCCAAGCAAGTAAAGGTTCTTGTCGTCGACGACGACCCCAAGGCAGTTGAGCTCATCGCAGTGAGACTTTCCGGCTTGGTACACACAATCCTCCGCGCCTCCGGCGGAAAGGAAGCTATCGAAGTTGCCCGCCGCGAGCTGCCGCATCTCATCGTTCTCGATTTGATGATGCCGGAGGTGAATGGATTCGATGTCGTAGACGCGCTGCAGGCCGATTATGAAACCTCGAGTATTCCGATTGTCGTCGTGACCGCCAAGAAGCTCACGCCGCAGGACCGCTCGCGGCTAAACGGGTACGTGACTGTTGTGATGGAGAAGGGAGCGATGAACCGTGAGCGTTTCACCGCCGAGGTCCGCCGCGCAATGTCGGGGCGGAAAGTGAGCGTTTGATGGCAAGGGTCCTCATCATCGAAGACAACCCGGCGAACATGACGCTCGCAACTTTCCTTCTCGAATCGGTGGACCACAAGGTTCTCTCGGCTACCGACGCGGAGAGCGGCTTGACTATAGCACGCGCCGAAAAGCCGGACCTGATTCTAATGGACATCCAGCTCCCCGGAATGGACGGGCTTCAGGCGACCGGAATCCTGAAAGCCGATGAAGCAACGCAACGAATCCCCGTTATAGCGCTCACCGCGTTGGCGATGAAAGGAGATGAAGAACGCATCCGGGCGGCAGGCTGCGACGGGTACATCGCCAAACCGCTCGCTTACAAGGAATTTCTGGCGACGATTTCGGCGCAGTTGTCGGGAGCAGGCAGCTAGGCGGGACGAACGCTGGGTCACGCAACAGGAGCTTCCCATCGTTGGATCTGAAAAAAATAGAGAACCATCCCATGACGACAATCCAGAAACCGTTACCGCGTTTGACGAAAGCCCTGACCGGCATACGAGGGTTCGACGAGGTTACCGACGGCGGCCTGCCGCAAGGACGGACAACGCTGGTAGGAGGAGGCGCCGGATGCGGGAAAACAGTTTTTGCGCTTCAGACACTGGTGAACGCCGCGCGGAATTCGGGTGAAGCGGGGATATTCGTCGCTTTCGAAGAAAGCCCGCGCCAGATCATCGCGAATGCCGGCACCTTTGGATGGGATCTTCCGGAGCTGGAGAAGAAGAAGCTCTTCTTCCTCGACGCGCAGCTTTCTCCCGACGTCGTCACGGCCGGAAACTTCGACCTCGCCGGAATGCTCGCCGTTCTCGAAGCAAAGGTGAAGGAGATCGGTGCAAAGCGGATTGTCTTCGACGGCATCGACGTCCTCCTGTCTCTCCTTGACGATCCGGCAATCGAGCAGCGGGAGGTTTACCGGATTCGCGACTGGCTGGCGAGACTTGGTTTGTCGGGGATCATTACCCAGAAGCTGGGGGCAAAGGAAACCGATCAGCGTTACGGATTCCTGCAGTTCATGGTTGACTGCGTGGTGGTCCTCCGCCACCAGGTGATCGAGGGCTCCGCTTTCCGCAATCTCAGGGTTGTGAAGTACCGCGGATCGGGTTTTATGGGCGATGAGTTTCCGATCACGCTCACGGAGGAAGGCTTCGCCCTGACCAATCGCGGTCCGAGGGAGCTTGAGTATCCGGTGACGGATGAACGAATTTCAACTGGCCTGCCGCGTCTCGATAACATGCTGCGCGGAGGGTATCACCGTGGCAGCAACATCTTGATCTCCGGCGCTCCCGGGACGGCGAAATCGACACTCAGCGGGCTTTTCGCAGCGGCAGCCTGCGAGCGCGGAGAGCGCACTCTCTACGTGAGCTTTGACGAGGGCGCGTCGCAAATCGTGCGAAATTTGCGTTCGGTCGGCGTTGAGCTTGCACCCCACGTTCAATCCGGAATGTTAAAGATGTTCTCCACTCGGACTCGCGGCCCGAACGTCGAGGACCAGTTCGGGGCGCTGAGGTCGAAAGTCCGTGAGCACCGCCCCCAGTGCTTGATCATCGATCCCCTGTCTGCTCTGTCGACCAAGCTTTCTCACCTCGCGTCGGCCGATGCCGCTCAGCAATTCCTCGATTTTCTGAAGGTGGAAGGCATCACCGTCGTGAACACATCGCTGATGGACGGCGTGAAAACCGATGAAGCGACTGCAACCGGAATCTCAACCATTGCCGATACCTGGATTCACCTTTCGTACGTGGTGCAGGACGGAGAGCGCAATCGCGCGCTCACCATTGTGAAGTCGCGCGGCACCGGGCATTCGAACCAGGTCCGTGAGCTGACTCTCTCCGACGAAGGTGTCACGCTGACCGACGTGTTCGTCGCACAGGGAAAGGTCTTGATGGGAGTCGCTCGATGGGAGTGGGAGCAGGAAGAAGAGGCGGCCACGAATCGTACGGAGGTGGCCAACGAGCTTCGCCGGCTCCAGCTCCATCTGGCGCAGGCCGAGGCAGCGGCGCGGCTGCAGGTCGTTCAAACGGAAATCGACGCGCGAGAAGCCGAGATTCAGGTTCTCGCTGATGCGACGGGCTCAGCGTCGCGGCTGCTGCGTACAGAGAGGGCTGTGCTCCGAAAGATGCGGCACGCGGACGAAGATGTTCGAGCTGCGCGGAACGGCGGCGAGGGCGACGATGGCGAACTAGGAGATGCGTAGGAATGGGAGCTCCGCCGGCTGACGGCGTAATGTTACGGCTACGGCTTTACACGGCGGGCAACTCACCGAACTCGCTTCTCGCCCTGGCAAACGTGAAAGCGATTTGCGACGAGCATTTTCCATCTGCTCACGAGCTGGAAGTCATCAACCTCCTTGAAAATGCGGAGCTTGCGCTTCGCGACGGCGTCGTGGTAACCCCGACGCTCCTCAAGCTCTCGCCGCTTCCTGCGCAGCGTCTGATAGGAAACCTCAGCGACAAGCACCAGGTCCTCGTTACCCTTTCGGCACAGTGAGCGAAGCGGCCGCGATGCTCGACCTCGCAGAGCGTCTTTCCCAGGCGGAAAAGACAATCGAAGCGCTATTGTCCGGGCAGATCGACGCCGTGGTGGATCCGTCGAGCAACAGCCCGGTTCTCCTCTTCAAGGCCCAGTACGAATTAAGGAAGAGCGAAGAGCGGTTTCATCGTGAGCGGGACAGAGCCCAGCGCTACCTCGACTCCGCGGAAGTGATTCTCCTTGCGCTCGACCTTGACGGCCGGATATCGCTCGTGAACCGGTACGCGTCGGAGCTTCTCGGGTGGACACGCGCTGAGCTGATGGGTTGCAACTGGATCGATACCTGTGTCCCAGAATCTCATCGTGTTGCCAATCAAGAGATCTTCCGATCGATACTGGCTGGCGCATCGACCAGCAGCGAAAATCCCGTTGTGACGCGTTCGGGAGAAGAGAAAATGTTCGAGTGGAGAAGCAGCCTGCTCACGGACGAACACGACAACGTAACGGGCGTTTTCAGCTGCGGGACGGATATCACCGCGAAGAGCCGCGCCGCTGAGGCGCTTCGGCTCGCGGAAGAGCGAACCCGGTTCGCACTCCAGACAGCGGGTGTCGGCGTCTGGGATCTCGATTACGCGACCGGGGTTCTCAAGTGGTCTGAAGAGCTCGAGCGGCAGTTCGGCTTCCTACCCGGCACCTTCCATGGCACCGAGGAAGCTTTTGCCGAGGGGATTCATCCGGAAGATTTGCAGGGCGTGCTGCAGATAATTGCGGATGCCAAAAAGGAGGGGAGGGAGTTCGCCGTTCATCATAGGATGATGGCCGCCGACGGCTCGGTCCGGTGGATAAGCGGCGCGGGCCGATTTGAGCTGGGCGAGGGCGGACGGCTCATCAGAGGATCGGGAATCTCCATCGACGTCACGGAACAGCACACGCTGACCGCGCAAGTCCAGCAGTCGCAAAAGATGGAAGCCATTGGGCAGCTCGCTTCAGGAGTGGCGCACGACTTCAACAATCTGCTGACCGTCATTCTGGGATTTGCGGATCTGATGACGGCCGGCATCTCTCCGGCGAGTGAACACGGCAACGATCTCGCCGAGATAATCAAGGCTGCCCAACGGGCGTCGGGGCTGACGAAGCAGCTGCTTGCGTTCAGCCGCCAGCAAATACTGAACGCATCACACGTCGATGTGAACGTGCTTATATCCGAGATGTCCGGAATGCTCGAGCGCCTGATCGGTGAACAAATCGAAATTGACCTGAAACTGTCGTCAGGACTCCCGAAGGCGCTCATCGACAATGGGCAGCTCGAGCAGGTTGTGATGAACCTCGTCGTGAACGCCCGTGATGCAATGCCCGGAGGTGGCCGGATCACAATTGCAACCGGGATCGTTGCGCGCACAGCGGAAGCCCGGCGCCGGGAAGACTCCCGCGAGAGATACATCACTCTCTACGTGACCGACACCGGCGAAGGGATGACAAAAGAAACGGAGCGGCGCCTCTTCGAGCCGTTCTTCACCACCAAGGGCGCCGGAAAAGGTACAGGCCTCGGCCTTTCCACCACCTACGGGATCATCAAGCAGAGCAAGGGGTTTATCGAAGTAGAGACAGAGTTGGGACAGGGTACGACTTTCAAGGTTTATCTGCCCTGCGCGGAGAACCCGCCCTCGGCGCTCATCGCGGAGGATAAGCCCGATGAGAAGGCAGAGATCGCAAGCGGGACGATCCTGCTCGTTGAGGACGAGGCCGGGGTACGGCAGCTGGCGCACCGCATCCTGGAGAAGGCGGGCTACCGGATCGTGGAAGCTGCCAATGGTGACGATGCGACTGCCGCGTACGCGGAGCATCGGGAATCCATTGACCTCGTCGTCACGGACATGATCATGCCGGGGTGTGGCGGGCCGGAGCTGGTCAGGCGCCTCCGCTCCCACAACCATTCACTTCGCGTTCTCTATATGTCAGGATACAGCGAGCACTCCGACGAGGAGCAGGCGGCACGGGACAGCGGTTCGCCGTACGTGCAAAAACCCTTTACCGCATCCGAGCTGCTGAGCCGTGTGCGCGAGGCACTGGCGCGCTCGTGAATACCGGAGAGTCCCCCGCTGCCGGCTCAGGATTTCCGGCGATAAGCCGCACCGACGCCGAGCACCGTGAATTCGCCCGGCAGCTCGCCGCGGAGAAAGCCAAGCTCATCGCGGCGCAGGCGGTCGCGAAGGTAGGAAGCTGGGAGACCGATCTCCTCACATTTTCAGTGACCTGGTCCGACGAGACTCATCGAATCTTTGGAACTTCACCCGCGACGTTCGCGCCTTCACACGAGGGTTTCCTCGGCCTTGTCCATCCGGAGGATCGGGGTAAAGTGGACGCCGCGTTCAAGGCCTCGATCGGCAGAGCGGGAACTCACACTGTTGACCACCGGGTGATTCTCCCGAACGGCGGAATCAGTTTTGTGGAGGAGCGATGGGCCGCTTTCTCCGATGAGTACGGCACGCCGGTGAGAGCTGTGGGAACATCGCACGACATCACCGAGCGAACCCTCTCAATACGCGCTCTCCGCGACAGCGAGGAGAGATTTGCGAGCGCATTCGAGAACGCGCCGATCGGGGTGGCGCTGATCTCGCTCGATGGCCGCTGGCTTATGGTCAACAAGGCGCTGTGCGAAATGCTCGGGTTTACCAGGGTCGACTTGCTCACTCGCACCATCCAGGACATCACGCACCCGGATGACCTGGAGCAGACGCGGAAGCGCATCCGCGAAACAGCGGTCGAAGGGCAGCCATTTCATTTCCGGATACGCTACATGCACGCGCTCGGCCACACGATCACGGCGGCGGTCACCTCCACCCTCGTGCACAACAGCAACGGGGAGCCCCGCTACTTCGTATCGCAGGTACAGGACATCACCGAGCGCGAGAAGAACGAAGCTTCCCTGAGGCTTCAGGCCCGAATGCTGGACAGCGTTGGTCAGGCTATTATCTCGACTGACCCGCAGGGCGTCGTCACGTACGTGAATCGTTTCGCGGAGACGCTTTACGGCTGGCCCGCCGCGGAGATGATCGGCAGGAACATCGTTGACACTATTTCAGCGCAAAGCTCACGCACTCAAGCCGAAGAGATAATGACTGCGCTCACGCGCGGTGAAAGCTGGAAGGGCGAGATCGAGCTGCAAGACCGGGATGGCAAGTCATTTCGAGTTGCCGCCACTGATACGCCTGTGCACGATCCGGATGGAGAGCTCGTAGCAATCGTCGGAATTTCCGACGATATCACGAAGCGAACCGAAATGGTCAACGAGCTCCGCGCGAGCGAAGAAAGATTCCGGACGCTGGCGGAATCGGTGCCGCAGATCGTCTGGGTGACGCGGCCGGATGGGGGAAACATCTACTTCAATCAGAAGTGGATGGACTACACGGGGCTCACTCTCGAGGAAAGCCTGGGCGATGGATGGAACAAACCCTTTCACCCGGACGATCAGCAGCGCGCCTGGGATGCCTGGAAAAATGCCACCGACAACATCGGCGTTTACTCGCTCGAGTGCCGTCTTCGGCGAGCGGATGGAGAATACCGCTGGTGGCTCATTCGGGGCGTGCCGCGTCAGGACGCCGACGGGAAGATTCTCGACTGGTTCGGCACCTGCACCGACATCCACGACATCAAGGAGGAGCACCTCGAATTCACCAGGGTGAATCGCGCGCTGAAGCTTGTGATCGCGGCGACCACCGCTGTGATACAGATCAAGACGGAACCCGAGCTGCTCGCCGAGATCTGCCGCATCGCGACAGAAGTGGGCGGCTACGCCATGGCGTGGATCGGATATGCAGTCGATGACGAGGAGAAATCGATCACGCCGGTGGCGTACTCCGGCGCGGAGGATGGGTATCTCTCCGAGTCCAAAGTGACATGGGATGCAAACAATCCCACCGGCCGGGGTCCGGCAGGTGTTGCGATACGAACCGGCAAGGCGGTGGTGAGCGACGAATTCGCGATCGACCCGCGGCTAGAGCCGTGGCGAAGCGCAGCGAACCGGCGTGGCTACACAGGCGCTATCGCCCTCCCCCTTCGCAACGCCAAGCGCACATACGGATTGATCGCCCTTTACTGTATCGATTCCGGACCGCCGAACGAAGAGGAAATCGATCTGCTCGAGAAGCTCGCCGACGGCGTTGCCTTTGGAATCAACAAACTCCGGACCCATGGCTGACTCTTTACATCCCAATGACCCGCCGCGTCCCGCACGCCCGCTCACCGTCCTCATCGTCGATGACGAAGAGGCTATCCGCGCAATTGTATCGCGCGTCGTCACGAACAACGGGCACGTTGTGCTCGATGCGCATCACGGCGCGGACGCGCTTCGCGTCGCAGCTGCCCACGATGGCCCGATAGACCTGGTGATAAGCGACATGTACATGCCCGGAATGCGAGGACCGGAGATTGTCGAAGAGCTGCGGCGCCAGCGTCCGGGAATCCGCGCGCTTTATATGTCCGGATACGGAGAGGAAGACGTCGTCCGCTCAGGCGTCCTTCCAGGAGAGAGCTTTTTGCGGAAGCCGTTCAATGGCATCCAGATAATGGTAGCAATCGCTTCGGCAATGGGCGACAGGTCCTCGGCCGACTCGGATGCTTGACTCAGGACCGTCGCTCAATGCGCCTGGCGGTTCGGGAACTCCTCGATGGCGATGATCAACGAATTGCCCCGCATAAGCCCGTGGCTGCATCCTTGCTCTCTAATCGGCCCTGCCGGTCGCCCATCAGGCGGCCCAGCGAGGCCTTAACCGGCCTTCATTTCTTGCCACGGCGCTCGCTCGCAAAAGCACCGTGACATCGCGAGGCAAAGTGGCAATTTTTGGTAAGCCGATTCTATCGCAGTCGGAGTCAGATCTAGGCGCTGACGACAACAAGCTCGAGAGCCCGGAACAAAGAGAGAATAATGTGCGCAATGATCTGCTCAAGCGGCTGAAATCCGTGTGCAAGGATCTGCCTGAAGAGGAATTTCAGGATCTCGTCGCCGCAATGACGCGCGAGCAGCTCCGAAGCGAGCGGCTGCGGTAAGGTAATGGACGCGATGGACTCTTCCTCGTCGGAGCCGGGCGACTCCGTAGTCGCTGCAGCGCGCAGGATCATCGCAGCGCGCGAAGCCGAAGTGCTGCACTACGCCATTCTCTACCCACTGTTGCTCGGCGAGATTCCCGAGATAATGAGCGCCTGGGACCGGAGCACCGAGGAGCTGCCGTGGAGCGGGCTGGAGGCGAGCTCGAGGCAAAACAATCTCGTCAGCGTGATCACCCGCGTCATAGACTGCGCGATGGGGAGCGCTTCGCGAGCCGAAAGGGTGAACGCGCTAATTCAGGCTGCGTCGAACCACGGCGACAGCCGCCGGAAGCAGGATGTGGGAATGGAAGTAATCTTCTCCGAATACGACAAGCTGCGAGCGGCGACGTGGCGGAAGCTGAGGGATTTAGTCGAGATGCCCACTTCTCTCGACGCCATCTTCGTCATTGACGGCCTGCTTTCGGTCGCATCCCGTGCGACCGCGCTTGGCTACCACAGAGCCGAGATGGAAGAGAGCGGTTTGTATGACAAGCAAATCGAGGAGCTGAAGAAGACCGTCAGGTCGTAGCTCTCACCGGAATATCGTCTCCCCGGCGCGCGTCACGTCGCCGACGCTTAGCGGACTGTGGAGCGAGCCCTTCGGAACCCACAGATCCACCTGCGATCCCATCTGAATCTTTCCGATCACCTGGCCGCGCGCGACGACATCTCCATCGCCGACCATCGTCACGATCTGGTCGATCCACCAATCGGCCATCAGCACCATCAGCACCTTCGGCCCGCCTTCGAAGGAAACGCCGAGGAACTCGTTCTTCTCCAGGTAGCCTCTGCGGCCGACCGGCAGCGGCCGGCGCAGCGCCGCAAAGAGGAAGGACTCCCCCATCGATGCGTTATTTCCCACCGGCGCCATATGGTGAAACTTCACTCGTCCGCCCACCGGCGCGCGAACGAAGTGCGCGTCGAAGATGGAGAGATACGTCGCCACCACCGTCCAGTCTCCGTCAACTGCAAACGCCGACTCCACGCGCTGGTGATACGCGTTGGCCGGCGCTCCACCTAGCGAGACGTCCTCTACGTATAGTATGCGCCCGTCCGCAGAAGCGAGGAGCTCTTCGCCCGCGGGGATGACGCGCGCGGGATTGCGATGAAAGAATTGAAATCGCCACCACGCGAAAGCCGCGACAAGCGCGAGCACCACCAGCAGCGCGGCGGCGATCATCGCCTGCCGGTCACGCGCCGCGCGAGCGCGAGGAAGGGATATGCGAAAATCACCGATGCGAAGAGCGCGAAGTCCAGAGCAAGACGCGCCGGCGCACCGATCACTCGGCTCGCGGAACGCTCCCCCGCTCTACGGAGCGGCATCGCTCACGCAGTGACGGCCCGCGCGCTGCCCAGCTTCGACGCGCACACGAACGTGCAGCCGACCGACCGGTCGGACAGATCCAACCGCTTCTCGAGCTCCCGGTCGCGAACGAGAGCAGCGGGCCAATTGGCACGATCAGTCGGAGCGGAGATGTACTCGCGGATGCACACCGTCGCATCGTGGCTCCCCACACGCTGCACTTTCTCCAGCAGCTCGCTGAACTCGGCGATCGTCAGATACCCCCCGAGATCGGAGAGGGAGAACGCGTCGAACGCGCCCGCCTTCTGGCGGCCAAGATATTCGTTGATGCACGAATTCTCGAACCGCAGCCGGTCGAGGCGCGACCTGACGATCGGATAGTCGTCAACGCCCAGACCGACGGGCATCGTCGTCGCTTTTCTGATATTCCCCTCTACGAAGAGGTCGAATATGAAGCAGTCTTCGTAGCGATGGCGGCTCAGCGTCGTGACAACGCGGTCGCGCAGGTAGGCGACCGGATTGCGGCGGCCTTCACCGTAGTAAACGGGATCGCGCAGGATGAACCGCCCCGATATCGGATTGAAAATCAGCCCCAGCACTGCGCGCACTACCGGCCTCGCGAACATCGCGCTCGCCAGCTTTCCCTGCTCCTCGAGCGAGCCCGCGGCGCGAAAGCGCGCGATGTCTTTCCCGAGAAAGTGGCGCAGCAGCGGCGAGACGCGAGCGATGCTGCGCTCGGTGCGGCCGACGTTTTGAATTCCAGCCGCGATGTCGTCCGGACGCGCGTCCCAGAAGGTTGCGGTCTTGTCGGGGAGCGTGGTGCGCAGGGAGCGATACACCTCGGCGCGATCGATTCCGTCAGCGATGCCGACGAACGCGAGGTACGGCTCGCGATCGAGCAGGCGCATCGCTGCGACCTTTAGCTGACCGAGGAATATCTGCGCCGGATTCCGATCAATGGCGACGACTTCGCGCGGATCGCCGAGTAGCAGACTGAATGCGCGACCGCCTGCGGCGTGGATGCTGAGCGCACGCCGTCCGGACAGACGGAGCGCCTCAATCTCCGAGAGCGAATCTTCATTGCAGCAGGAATACTGGACGCCGGTTACGGTTTCCATTCTCTACAGCTGCATCAGGAGAGTTTCCGAGGCGAAGCCCGGTCCGAGCGAGGAGACGACAGCGTGACCGCCGCGACCGGGCGCGTGCTCTTTCATATAACGCTCGAGCACATACAGCACCGTCACCGAGGACATGTTGCCGAACTCGCGCAGCGTGTCGCGCGAGTACTGGAAACGATCGGCATTGAGCCCGTACGCCTCGGCATATGCGCCGAGCACCTTGGGGCCGCCGGGATGGTAGAGGAATTCGGTCACGTCGTCGAGAGTGAGGCCGTTGTCGGCGAGAATGGAATCGATCTCCTTGCGCGCGTTTTCCTTGATGATCGTCGGAATGTTCTTGTCGAACACGACCTGAAGGCCACGCGAGACGACGTTCCACCCCATCACGCTGAGCGAGTCGGGATAGAGAGTCGAGCGGCTGTCGATGAGCTGGTAACCCTCGTCGCCCGTCTCGTCGCCGGAGAGAATGGCCGCCGCGGCCCCATCGGCGAAGAGCGCGGTAGCGACGACGTTGCTCTTGGACGGATCGTCGCGGAGCAGAGTCAGACTGCACATCTCCGAGCTGCAAAGGAGAACGCGCTCATCGGGATGGCCGACGAGGTGATCGTAAGCGTGCGAAAGACCGGCGACACCGCCGGCGCAGCCGAGGCCCCAGATCGGAGTGCGACGCACGTCGGCGCGAAGGCCGAGGATGTTGGTGAGTCGCGCGTCGATGGACGGCGTCGCGATGCCGGTGGTGTTGATGTAGATGATGCGGTCGATGTCCTTCGCCTCGAGACCGGCGCGATCGAGCACGCCGCGCGACGCCTTTGCGCACAGCTCCGTTGCGATCTCGATGTACGCCGCGCTCGACTCGGCGAGCGAGTGCTCCTCGCGGTACCAGTCCAGATTCTTGCACATCCGGCGCGTCTCGATGCCGGTGTTCTCGAAGACGGTCATCAGGCGCTCGAGATGCGGCACCAGAGGGCCGAACGTTTCACGGGCGAAGGCGGTGGCGACCGCCTGGGGTACAATATTTTCCGGCGGCGCGCTGACGACGCTGACGAGACGGGGCATCCGATCCTTGCTTGTGAGAGGACTCGCGGACACTCCGATTATTCATCGCACTGTGTACTCG
>JALYYD010000256.1 GCA_030946775.1 Gemmatimonadota bacterium | reverse complement strand
TGGTGCGATCGCGACAGCACTCGTTCGAAAGCCGGCCCCTGTGATCGCTGCGCCCGTGGTGCGCTTCGTACTCAACACACCCGACAGCGCGCGCGCGTTCGACAATTTCCCGTGGCCGGCGGCGATATCACCGGATGGCGGTGTCGTCGTCTACTCCGCTCCAGGCGCCTCGTCGGGAATGCTCTATGCGCGGCGGACCAATCAGCTTGAAGGCCATCCGATTCCCGGGACTGAGAACGCGTCGCAACCAATCTTCTCGCCCGACGGAGACTGGATCGGCTACGAGGCGAACGGAAAATTCAGAAAGGTTCGTCTCGACGGCAGTGCACCGATCACGGTGGCGAGCGCCGGTTCGGACAACGGCGCGGACTGGACGACGACGGACCAAATCGTCGTTGGTTCTGAATCGAACACCGGCGGTATCTCCAAGTTCAGCGCCGCCGGTGGCGATCTCACCCAGTTCGTAAAACCCGACAAAGCTCGCGGTGAGACGGACTACCTCTGGCCAATCGCTTTCCCCGACGGAAAGCGCGTCGTATTCGCCATCTGGAGCGGAAGCCTCGTCACCGCCCAGCTCGCTACAGCCTCGCTCGACGGCGGCGAAGTCTCCCGCCTCAACACGAAAGGAGTCCGCCCGCTCGCGGTCATCGAGCGTACTCTGATCTATCTTCAGGTTGACGGCGCAGTAATGGGAGTGAGGCTCAACCGCTCCGGCACAGCGATAGAAGGCAATCCTACGCCGGTTCACGACCCCGTTCCCGTCGTTGCTGGAAACAATGGAAACTCGGGAATATTCGTCTCGCCGGGCGGCGCTCTCATCACGTCTACAGGCGGCACTCGTACCCAGCTGATGTGGCAAGCGCGCAACGGGGTAGCGACTCCAGTCACAAAGGATGTGAGGGCCTTCCAAAGCCCGCGGATCTCCCCCGACGGCCGTCGAATCGCGATCGTCGTCTCCGAGCAGGATAAGTCCGCCATCTGGATTTATGACCTAGTCACCGGAACATTCTCGAGGCTTCCTTCCGCTGAAGCTGCGCGCTCGCCTAGCTGGACTCCCGACGGACGGAGCGTCGTATACACCGCACTCGGCAACTCACAGGAAAGGTTCGCGGTATGGTCCCAGATCGCGGATGGCGGCTCGCCGCCCGAAAAACTTTTCGACGGCCGCGGTCTCATCAACTTATCGGCGCTCTCACCCGACGGAAAATCGGTGCTGTTTGTCGCGTATACCAATAATTCGTGGGACATTTACCGAGTGGCGCTCGATTCGGCGAAATCAATTCAACCCTACCTGACTACTCAGCCCAACGAGATCGATCCTCGTTTTTCGCCCGACGGGCATTGGGTGACGATCAACAGCGACGAATCAGGGAAGAGTGAGATTTACGCGCGCTCCTTCCCGAACCCGTCCGCGCGGGTCCAAATATCGGCGGGAGGAGGAACTGCGGCGGTCTGGTCGGCAGATGGCAAAACGATTTATTATCGCAGCGGCCGCGCTGTGATCGGGGCCCATCTCGAAACCACGCCAACTCTGCGCGTCATCGCGCGGGACACAGCGGTGGCGCGCACCGATTTCATCGAGCTGGGACTCGGCGGAGATACGGACATCTCGAAGGACGGCCGCTTCCTCGGCCTGACGACGAACCGCGACGACTTCCAGCTCATCGTGGTTCCGAACTGGGCTGCCGAGCTCCGCCAGAGACTCGCCGGCAACAAAAAGTAGGCACGACGCGTGGCGGCGGTGACCATCGTCAACGCCGGTTATCGCTCCACCAACTATTGGGTCGTGAGCGCCGGACGAAATCGCCTGCTCGTTGACCTCGGCTGGCCGGGAATGATGGGAATGATGGAGGCGGCATTGAAACGCCTCGACATTCCCATCGCCGACATCAAATACGCACTTGCGACGCACTACCACATCGATCACGCCGGCCACGCGCAGGAGATGAAGAACGCCGGCGTGAAGCTGCTGGTTCTCGAATCGCAGGACAAGGCAATCCCACTGATGAAGAAGCACATCAAGCCGCACGACAACTTCCTCGACATCGCGCTGACCGACAATACGGTTATAACATTCGCCGAGAGCAGGAGTTTTCTCGCGAAGCTGGCGATCGACGGCGAGATTCTTCCTACTCCGGGACACTCGGACGACTCCGTGTCGCTTCTCCTCGACGATGGATCGGCGTTCACCGGTGATCTCACGCATCCTTCGATGATCGCGGAAGAGGACGCTGCGACAGTGATCGCCAGCTGGACACTTCTTCGCGATCACGGCGCGAAGCGCGTTTATGGCGGACACGGTCCGCCGCGATCGTTACCCGTCGTGTAACGCGCGTATATTGCGTGGGTGCGACTGTGGACGCTTCATCCCCGTTATCTGGATTCAAAAGGCCTGGTCGCGCTCTGGCGTGAGGCGCTCCTCGCGCGCGCGATACTGCGCGGCAAGACGAAAGGATACCGCCATCATCCCCAGCTTCGGAGATTTCGCGACCACGCTCGTCCGCTTTCCGCGATAAACGCGTATCTCGCCGCAGTTCACGCCGAAGCCGAGCGCCGCGGTTTCGCGTTCGATCGCCGCAAGATTGGCCCCGTTCGTGACATCACTCCCATCAGAGCGACGAACGGACAGATCACGTACGAATGGCGGCACCTGATGACAAAGCTCTCACGCCGCGATCAAGAAAGACACAGAGAGCTTCGCGCTCTTGGTAAAGCGGAACCGCATCCGCTGTTCAGGACTTGCGCCGGCGACATCGAACCGTGGGAGCGGATCAGCGATGACTGAACGCGGCCTAGTTCTGCTCACCGGCGCCAGCGGGTATGTCGGGGGCAAGCTCCTTTCCCGCCTGGAGAGAAATGGGCGGCGGGTGCGATGCCTCGTGCGCAAGCCGGAGGATTTTCATCAGGCGACGAAGCCGTCAACAGAAGTGAATGCCGGCGACGTTCTCGACAGCACAACGCTCGGCGCGGCAATGCGCGGGGCGAGCGCCGCGTACTACCTGATTCACTCGATGGGATCGGGCGATTCCTTCGAGGATACTGATCGGGACGCTGCACGAAATTTCGGCGAAGCAGCGCGAGCCGCTGGAGTCGGCCGGATCATTTATTTGGGCGGGCTCGGCAGCGACCGGGAGGAGCTGTCCGCGCACCTCCGCAGCCGCCACGAGGTTGGCGAGATTCTGCGTGAGTCCGGGGTTCCCGTACTCGAGTTCCGCGCTTCCATCGTCATAGGTTCGGGCAGCCTCTCGTACGAGATGATCCGAGCGCTCGTGCAGCGGCTCCCGGTGATGGTCACGCCGAAGTGGGTGAAGGTGCCGGCACAGCCGATCGCCATTTCGGACTTGCTCGACTATCTGGCGGCAGGACTCGACATCGCGATGAACGGATCGAAAATCTATGAAATAGGCGGCGAAGACATCATCTCGTACGAAGGGATGATGAAAGTGTTCGCTAGGCAGCGCGGCCTTCACCGAGTGATGATCCCTGTGCCTGTGCTCACCCCCTACCTGTCGAGTCTGTGGCTCGAGCTCGTCACGCCGGTCTACGCGAGAATCGGTCGAAAGCTCATCGAAAGCATCATCCATCCGACCGTCGTGCGGGACAGATCGGCGCTGTCGGATTTTTCCGTTCGCCCGATCGGCGTGGAGGACGCGATGCGCGGCGCAATCGCCGACGACGACGCGAAAAAGGCCGGCACCAATCAATGACTGATCTCAATTCGAAAAAGCTCCTCGTTGACAGCCGAACACTGACCGTGCCTGTCGGGGCCAGTGAAGCGTTTCGCGCCATTACCAGCATCGGCGGTGACAATGGATGGTATGCGTGGAACTGGCTGTGGAAGCTGCGCGGCCTGCTCGACGTGCTTGTCGGAGGGGTCGGGATGCGGCGAAGCGCTGCCCGCGAAGCACCGCTAGAGATTGGAGACGAAGTGGACTTCTGGAGGGTTGTGCAGCTCGAGCCCGACCGACGTCTCCGTCTAAAGGCGGAAATGATCCTCCCCGGAGAGGCGTGGCTCGAATTCGAGATCGGCGGCGGCGCTCCTGCGACCACCATCACGCAGACCGCCACGTTCGCGCCGAAGGGATTGTTGGGACGCCTGTACTGGTACAGCGTCTTACCTCTGCACGAGCTCGTGTTTCGTGGAATGCTCCACGGAATTGCCCGCGCCGCGCAGAAACCGTATCGTTCCCAGCCATAACCATCCAGAGGCTGGCTTAATGCTCGAAGCTATCGTTGCAATTCTGGCCGGCGTGCTCCTGCTCGCCGACCTGTTCCACGGAAAGGGACAGAATCTGATCAACGCGCTTCGTCCCTACGAAGTCGTGATCGGAGTCGTCGCCGTCGTGATCGGCGTGCTCCACCTGCCGAGCCTTCTCGGAATCGCGCTGATTCTCGCAGGACTGATCCTGGCGGTGAGCGCGCTGCAAAGCATTCCTCGCCTCGGTGACGACCTTGCCCGCGCGGGCCGCTCTCTCGCACAGGTTCGCACGCTGATCGGCATCGTCGTGCTTTTGCTCGGCGTGCTCGCGCTCATTTAATTCGACGGTTCGACGACGATGATATCAGCCAAGGCGGCTCTCGACCGTTTGCGTGAGGGAAATCTCAGATTCGCGTCGAGCATGGGGTACGCCGCGGCTCTGCCAAGTCACGACCTCCTCACTGAGCTCGCGGCGGGACAGGCGCCCTTCGCGATCATACTCGGCTGCGCCGACTCCCGCGTCCCCGCCGAAATTGTTTTCGATCAGGGCCTCGGCGATCTGTTCGTCATTCGCGTCGCGGGGAACATCGTCGCGCCGTCGCAGGTAGGAAGCGTTGAGTTCGCCGCGGAGCGTTTCGGGACGCCCCTCGTGGTCGTGCTCGGCCACTCGCAGTGCGGCGCGATCACGGCGACGCTGGAAGAGCTGCAGCGTCCGTCGGAGAATCAATCGCCGAATTTGCGCTCGATCGTTGACCGCGTCCGCCCGTCTGTCGAACAGCTGCTAAAAACAGAATTGCGATACGATCTCGGAGCTCTCGCGAAGGAAGCTGTGCGCGCCAACATCAGAGCATCGGTGGACCATCTCCGTCACGGTTCCGCTGTGCTTGAAAAAATGATCAGGCAGAGCGGGTTCGCCGTTGTGGGGGCCGAATACTCGCTGGAATCGGGCGTCGTCGAGTTCTTCGACACACTTTAGCGCGGAAAGCCAGCTACCTCGAAAGGGGAACCTTATCGAGCAGAAAGTTGGCGACTATCTCGCGCAGCTTCTGATTCTCCTTGCGCAACTCCGTGACTTCGACCGCCCCGCCAACCTCGCGCTGCTTTCTCCAGCGATAGAAAGTCGTTTCGGATATTCCCAGCCGCCGGCAGATCTGCACGGCCGAAGCTCCGTCACGGACATCCTTCAGCGCTTCTTCGATCTGACGTTCGGCGAATCTGCTTGGGCGCACTCGTCGCGCCTCAGTTGGCGGTGATTGTCAGCGGCCGCGTAAGCGTTATCGCAATCGGCGTCCCCGCCGAAACGACAATGCCACGGTCGTGGGTGGGCGTTTCGGCTCCCACCAATCGGTGGGGAACGACGCCGATGTCCGCGCTCGGCGAATAAGACCTGGACCCCACCGTCATCGCTTTCAGCTCGAAGGCGACGACGCCGTCGGTGATCCCTCCGGTCTTCGCCGGTCCGAGCTGGGCGATCGTTAGCACGATCGAGGAACCACCGGGGATGACTGTGCGGCCGGCGTCATCCACGACGTTACGGCTGAGAATTGCTGCAACCTCGCCCCCGGTCTTGCTGCTGTCCGACAAAACCGATTGCTGAATGGACGCCATCATCATTGTACCCGCGGGAAGCGGCGCAAAGGAGGTCGCCACGTCAGATCCGGAGGACGCCGTCGAGCGGCCATTGGAACATGCCAGTAGAGCGGTGACAATCACGATTCGGGATGCAGTTCTCGACATAAGTGACGTTAGCGCACGTCACTCTCGCGACCTATCGCCCCATTAGGTGAAACGAGCACTACTGCTAATGAGGGAGAGCGATTAAGCGGTGGTCTAATCGTCCTGCTGATGCGCGTAGGCGGCGATCTGAAGCCGTGTGTGCAGCGCGAGCTTCTCCATCACGTTGCGAACGTGACTTTTCACCGTGTGCGTCGCGATGTTGAGCCTCTGCGCGATCTCCTTGTTGCTCATTCCGTCGGCAATTAATGCGATCACTTCACGCTCGCGCGGCGTCATGTGCACCGCCTCGAGCGCCGCTTCCCTTCCGCGCTGCACCGCGATGCGCGCGATCTGGGAAAAAAGGGTGCCAGTCATTCTTGGCGGGAGCACCCGTTCGCCCTGGGCGACAGAACGGATCGTGCCCACGAAATCATCGAACGTCGCGTCTTTGAGAATGAATCCGGCGACTCCGACGTTGACGAACTGCGAGATCTCCTCGTGCACGGGCAGAAGATCCATCACGATTACCTGCGCGTCGGGCATCTCGCGGCGTACAGTCTCCGCAACCTCGAGGCAATTACTTTCGAGCAGACCGATATCGAGCAGCACGACCTTAGGCGCGGCACTCTTCAGCTTATCCG
>JALYYD010000246.1 GCA_030946775.1 Gemmatimonadota bacterium | reverse complement strand
TGGGGTAGTGAAACGCGCCACGAAGCGGTTCATGCCGGGCGAGACGGCGGCGGATGCGCTCGACGCCGGCGCTCGAATCGCCTCAACTGGGCGCGGGCTGATAATCACGCAACTGGGCGAGGCGATTGCGCGAAAGTCGGAGGCGATCGCAGTGCGCGATCACTATCTCTCGTTGTTAGAGGAGATAAATCGCTGCGATCTCGACGCGCAGATAAGTGTGAAGCCGACGCAGCTCGGGCTCGACCTGTCGCGCGACGAATGTGAGAAGCATCTCGACACTCTCGCGACGAAGGCGGAGTCCGTCGGCTCCGCGCTATGGCTCGATATGGAGGACGCGGGCTATGTCGATCGAACGCTCGCTCTCTACACTGCGTTGAAGGAGCGCCATCCCCGCACCGGCATCGCGCTTCAGGCATACTTGTATCGCACTCCTGCCGACGTCGAACAATTGTTGCCGCTCAAGCCGGTCATTCGATTGGTGAAGGGCGCGTACGACGAGGCGGCAACAGTCGCCTATCCGAAGAAGACAGACACCGATGGCGCTTACGAGGAACTCGCGGGGCGAATGCTCGAGGCGGCGAAGTCTGGAGAATGTACGCCGATATTCGGGACGCACGACATTGCATTGATCGGGCGAATCGCGCGGCGTGCGCAATCGCTCGGTGTAGAGAAAGGACGGTACGAGATTCATATGCTCTATGGAATTCGCGATGCTGAACAGCGGAGGCTCGTCGCCGGCGGGCATCGCGTGAAGACGCTGATCAGCTACGGCGCGTCGTGGTACAAGTGGTATATGCGGCGGCTGGCGGAGCGTCCCGCGAATGTTTGGTTCGTGGCGAGGTCTATTTTTGGCTAAAGTCCGCGGCGCCCCTGCCGGTGCCGGCAATCTTGCCCGAATTCGCCCACCGAGTGAGATTCGAAGCTTGAACTCCGGACAAAATCAATTGAACTCGAGGCCCGTGCAATGACGCTTCTCGGCACGCTCGGCGTCTCCGCAGCGGCGCTCCTCGTCTTCGTGATAGCGTTCGCTGTATACATCACCGTCAGCATGAACGCGAACGCCAACCGTGAGGACGTCATCGTCTCCTCGGGCCGGGTGGCGGACGATCCGATGGAATTCATTCGCGCCTTCAACGGCGCCGCCGGCCGGCACTCCCACGAGGGAAACGAGGTCAGCGTCTATCAGAATGGAGCGGAGATTTTTCCGCCGATGCTGGAGGCGATCGCGGCCGCGAAGTCCACGGTTCACTTCGCCACGTTCATCTATGGGGCGGGAAAGGTACCGGATACCTTCGCGGCTGCGCTCATAGCTGCCGCACGGAGAGGAGTGAAGGTGCGCGCGGTTCTCGACAGCAACGGGGCGGCGAACGCGCCGAGGGAGCTGATCAAGAAGATGACTGACGCGGGCTGCCAGGTGAGCTGGTTCCTGCGCGCGCAGTGGTACGACTGGGAGAGATACAATCACCGGTCGCATCGCCGGCTCCTCGTAGTGGATGGAAGCGTCGGATTCACCGGAGGAGTTGGAATCGCCGACGACTGGTCGGGAAACGGCGACAGTCCAAAACACTGGCGCGATACGCACGTGCGGATCATCGGTCCATCGGTGGCGTCGCTTCAGGCGGCGTTCATTGACAGCTGGAACAGCTGCACCAACGAGCTCCCGCTGGACGCGGCATTGTTCCCGTCGCTGAAGACCGTTGGTCAAATTCCGATTTGCATCGTTCAGAGCAATCCGAGCGGAGGAACGAGCAGCGCACAGCGGGCTTACGCGGGCCTGATCGCGGGCGCGGGGCGGACGCTGGCGATTTCGAACGCCTACTTTCTTCCGTCGCCGCCGTTCGTGAGCGCGCTTATCGAGGCGAAGGCGCGCGGCGTGGATGTAAAGGTGATTATGCCCGGCCCGTATCACGATGAGCCGGCGGTGCGGCGCGCCAGCCGGCGCACGTGGGAGCCGCTGCTCGCCGGCGGTGTCGAGCTGTACGAGTACCAGCGAACGATGATACACGCCAAGGTCGTGGTGGTGGACGGTCTCGTTACATCGATCGGCTCAATCAACTTCGACCCGCGGTCGTTCACTCTCAACGCCGAGTGCGCTGCGGTAATTCTGGACGAGAAAGTGTCCGCCGACGCGATGCGCGTGTTTGCCGATGACCTTGCGCAGTGCAAGCGGGTGACGATGGACGATGTGAGGAATCGTGGCTTTGTCTATCGCATCGGCGATTCGCTCTGCTACTGGATCCGCGCCCAGCTGTAGCCGCTATTCGGTTATGGCTAGCTCGATGTCGGCAAGTTCGCCTGCGTCCAGTTCCCATTCGGCGGCGGAGGCGTTCGCGTGTATCTGCTCCGCCGAGGTCGCGCCGGCGATGACGGATGCGACCGGCTTGTGCGCGAGGAGCCACGCAAACGCGAGCTCTAGCATTGTGTGGCCGCGCGACTCGGCGAACCGCGCGAGCTTCTCGACCACGTCGAGCTTGGCATCGGTCACGTCATCGGCCTTCTTCTTCTCATTGGAGATTCTCGTCCCCGGGGGCCACGGTTTGCCCTTCCGATACTTACCGGTGAGGAGGCCGTTAGCGAGCGGGAAGTAGGGGAGGAATCCGAGTCCACGTT
>JALYYD010000230.1 GCA_030946775.1 Gemmatimonadota bacterium | reverse complement strand
TCTTAAGACATACGCCCCACTTGTCGGCAAAGTCAGCCCACCATTCCGCTTTACCGATGAGACCGCCAATCACCATCACCACCCCGTCACCCTTACAGCCGCTATCGTCTGCCATCACCTGCATCGGCATCAGGACTCTCCGCTTCCGTTGGGGCGTTGGGTAGCCCGACAAGAAGGAGAATCCTTCTGGTAGCCACACCCTCCCTAAATCTAACAGGTCAGGTGCGTCAAGTATATTAGTGCCATCCGTTTGTTTGAAATCACTTGAGATATGCATCGTTAAGATAATGACTACCAAGCATTTAAATGGCGGGAGCGAGGTTCCCCAACTCGTCTTCGTCAGCCGCGACGGCCTTGGACGTCACCCCCGCCCCGACTGAGATCACCTTGTTCCTCCCCGACCGCTTCGCCTCGTACAGACGCCGGTCCGCCGCGGCGAAGAGGTCGCCCCAGCCATACCCGTCGTCCGGCGCAGTCGCCACCCCGCCGCTGAGTGTGAGTGGAATTCGCACGCCTGCCTCGGGCCCGGCCACCGACTTGACCCTTTCGTGGAATCGGGCCGCCGCTGTCGCCGCCCCTTCCCGCCCTTCCTCACTCAGAATCACCACGAACTCCTCTCCTCCGAACCGGCCAACGACATCCACTTCCCGCTTCGCCGCGACGAGCTCGCGTCCCACCTGCCTGAGCACTTCATCGCCATAGGCGTGACCGTGCGCGTCGTTCAGCAGCTTGAAGTGATCGATGTCGAAGATCGCGATCGAATACGGCCGCTGATGCCGCATCCCGCGCGCCGCCTCCTCCTGGAAGCGCATCAGCGTCGCGCGCCTGTTCGGCAGTCCGGTGAGCGCATCGGTGCCCGCCAGCCAGAGCAGCTCCGCCGCCATCTTCCGCACTTCCACCCAGAATAAACCAAGTGTCGCCGAGATCGCGATGAGGATCTGACCGATGGCGAAGATCGATATCGTGAAGTCCATCCGGTCCCGATCGTTAGTGCCGCCAAGCGACGCCACCATCAGCCAAACCCGCGCCGCCCAAAGCGTGACGACGAAAATTAGAATGCCGGCGAGGAACCGCGCCGCCGTTTTCGCATCGGGAGGTGGATTGCGCAGCAGCGCTACAATTGCAAAGATGAACAGCGCGTTGGGAAATGGAGCCGGCGCGAGATAATCGAATGCTATCGAATACACCGCCTGCAGATGGTTCGCAGCCATAAGCGCGATCGTCAGCGCATACCCAATTCCCACCCACTTCCAGCTAAGGCGCGAATCTGAATTCTGCAGCAGACCGTTGGTTGTCAATATCGCGGCGAACCCGACCACCGCGCCGCTCATCACTCGGTTGTAATCGTGAGGCAGACCTGTCGGGAGAGCGATCAGGAGTCCCGCCGAATAGGTGAGAAGGCCGAGCCCCCAATAGCGAAGCGCGAGCGGACGCTCCATCCCCCGGCCGACAACGAGCGACAGCGTCCCGAGCAGCCAGTGCACGAACAGCAGTGCAAGGATCATCGTGGAAGCGCGCGTCATTTCAAGAGCGAAGGCTGAGATGGCAAAATCACATTGACCCCAAGCCAAAGTGTCGGGCTAAAAAAACGCGTTGTCTCGCCGCGGAGGTTGCGGGTTTCGCGGCGAGGTCGAGACCCGGTCGAGAGCTTTCGCCGCAGGTAAGCTTGCTCCATCAAGGCGAACCCCGCAAGTTGAATTGTGGCCATTCGCTTCCTGCACGTCTTCGATCCGGATCACGAGCCGAGACGAATAACCGAAGTCCAGCGCATCTTCCGCAGCTATTTCGGTGAAGCCTACGCCGACTACGCCGACAAGATTCCCGATTTGCTCCGCCGACAGGCGGAGCTCGGTCATCGGACGATTCTCATCACTGCAGAGAACGCTGCGGGGCGCGTGCTCGCCTTCGCGCTTGCGCTTCACTACACGGATCTCAACTCGACGCTGCTCGACTTCATCGTAGCGGATCCGACGGTGCGTCAGCGCGGCGTCGGGGGCGCCCTCTACGAGGCGCTGCACGAATATCTGGCACGCCTCGGCAGCCTCGGCATGTACATGGAAGTCCGGCCCGATGATCCGGAGCTCGAGCCGGATGCTGCGCGCCGCAAGGAAAATCGCGGGCGCATCCGCTTCTACGAGCGGTACGGCGCGCGAGTCATCCTCGGCACCGACTACGAAAACAAACGCGAGAACCAGGCGCAGGGCGAGCCGTACGTGATGTTCGACTCACTCGGCGAGGAGCGCACGCCAACCGCCGAAGAAGTGCGAGGAATGATCGACGCCCTTCTCTTCCGGAAATACGCCTACGACCGCGGAGACCGGTACGCGGTCTCAGTGATGGAGTCGGTAAAGAAAGGCAACATTGCGCTCCAGTCTCCTCGTACGCAGGTGGCGGCGCGGAAGCCCACCTCGGCGCGCGATGTATTCCGGCCGCTGAAGGTTGTGCTGCCCGTAGAGCACGAGCTGCATCACGTCAAGGAGCGCGGCTACGTGGAACGGCCGGTGCGGGTCGAAAAAATCGCAGCGGCGATCGGAGCGCTACCCGGCGTCGAATTTGTCAAAACCGCCGATCACGGAGAGCAGCCGATTCTTGCCGTTCACGATCCTGATTTCGTGCACTACATCGAACGATTGTGTCTCTCGCTCGAAGCCGGCCGCGCTGTTTACCCGTATGTCTTCCCGATTCGGCTGCGCGAACGCCGTCCGCTAGACGAGGAAGTTCAGGCCGGCTACTACTGCATCGACACATTCACGCCGCTCACTCGCAACGCGTACGCGGCGGCACGGTCTGCCGTGGACTGCGCGCTGACCGGCGCCGACCTGCTGAAAAGCGGTGAGCAGCTCGCGTACACCGTCTGCCGGCCGCCGGGCCACCACGCCGAGCGGCGTGTGTACGGCGGGTTCTGTTATTTCAATAACGCGGCGGTGGCCGCTCACGCGCTGAGCTCCGAAGGAAAGGTTGCCGTCCTCGATATCGATTTCCATCACGGCAACGGGACGCAGGATATTTTCTACGAGAGAGCAGACGTTCTCACTTTGTCTATCCACGGAGACCCGAGCTACGCGTATCCGTACTTCGCCGGGTTCGCGGACGAGAACGGTGAGGGAGCGGGCGCCGGCTTCAATTTTAATTTTCCGCTCGCCGAGGGTGTCGGCGACGACGAGTACATCGCCGTTCTCGAGGGCGCTCTCGCGAGGATAGAGACGTTCAACCCCCGCTACCTTGTGCTATCCGTCGGGTTGGACATCGCCAAGGGCGACCCAACGGGGGCGTGGACGATCTCTCCCGACGGCCTCGAACGGATTGGCGGCGCGGTGGCGGGACTCGGGATCCCCGTGCTTGCGGTGCAGGAAGGTGGCTACGACGTGCGAGTGCTCGGTCGGAACGCGATGCGATTTGTGCGGGGGCTTCAGCGCGGCATTTACGAGCGAAGACTCACACCGCGCCCCTGAGGCCGGGAGGAGCTAAGCCGCGGTGAGCAGTTCCGCGTGACTCGCGATGTAGTCGCTGAAGATCTGTTCGATATCGCCGAATGT
>JALYYD010000222.1 GCA_030946775.1 Gemmatimonadota bacterium | reverse complement strand
CCGAAGTGGATCGCGGAGAAATACTCGGAGCCCGTTCACTTCGCGACATTCGCGACGATACACGGGAAGTTCGAGCGCGATGGGGGCGTGATGAACATCGTGGCGCAGAGGATCGGGGAGATGGCGGTGGGGAGATTGGTGCATGCGTCGAGGGATTTCCATTGAGAAAACACGGCAACTGATAACTACAAGCGCATCGCTTACCGCGATTGGCGAACCGCTGTTCGCTGACTACTCCGGGACGGATTGGGATGCGCGACTATTCGAAGCGACAGCACCGTCGTCGCGGGTAGGCAGCGAAAGGCTGTCTGCGTATCGCGGTAAGCTTTACACGTGTAGTGCTCCGTTGCCCTAAATTCCCCTGATGCCAAATCGAGCCTTCGGCTCCGACAACTGGGCCGGCGTTCACCCCGAAGTCCTCGCCGCGATCGCGGAAGCGAACGTCGGCCACGCGCCGTCCTACGGAAACGACGAGTGGACGGAGCTCGCCATTCAAAAAGTGAAGGCGCTCGTCGGAAAGAACTGCGACGTCTTCTTTCTCTTCAGCGGGACAGCGGCGAACGTCCTCGGGCTGCAGTCGATTGTTCGCTCCCATCAGGGGGTGATCTGCGCCGAGACGGCGCACGTGAACACGTCCGAATGCGGAGCGGCGGAGAAGCACATCGGGTGCAAGCTGATTCCAATCTCGTCTCCGGACGGCAAAATCTCCGCCGCCGACATTCCGCGGCAGCTCGGGTATATCGGAAACGAGCACCACGTGCAGCCGAAGGCGGTGACCGTCACGCAGTCCACCGAGTACGGCACCGTGTATTCGCTCGCCGAGCTGAAGGAGATCGCGAAGATCACGCACGACAGCGGAATGTTTCTGCATATGGACGGCGCGCGGATCTTCAACGCCGCCGCGAAGCTTGGGTGCACGATCGAGGAGACGACGCGTGGCGCCGGAGTCGACGTCCTCTCATTCGGCGGGACAAAAAACGGGCTCATCGCCGGCGAGGCGCTCGTCTTCTTCAACAAGAAGTTCGCCGAGGATTTCGAGTTCCGGCGCATGCAGGGGATGCAGCTCTCGTCCAAGATGCGCTTCGTCGCCGCGCAGTACATCGCGCTGCTGTCAAATGATCTTTGGAAAAAGAACGCCGATCACGCGAACAAGATGGCGAAGCTGCTTAACGATGGAATGTGCGGACTGCCGGGCGTCAGCATCACCCAGAAAGTTCAGTCGAACAGCGTCTTCGCGATTTTGCCGGGCGAGGTGATCCCGAAGGTGCAGAAATCGTACGGTTTCCACGTTTGGAATCAGTCGCGCAACGAGGTGCGGCTGGTGACTTCGTGGGACACCGACGAGAGCGATGTGAGAGAGTTCTGTGCTGTGCTCGCGAAAGCCGTCGGCGGCCGGCGCTAGAGGCTCAGTCTTACTCGCGCCGCCTGCGCGATCAGCTCGGCGGCCCCTTCGATTCCCAGCCACCCCGTGTTCACCGTGAGGTGGTAGTTGTCCGCCGCCGCCCACTCGCGGTCCCAATGCAGGCGCACCCATTCCTTGCGATGCTTGTTCGTTTCGTCGACGATTCGCGCCGCTTCCTTCGCGTCCACTTTGTCGCGCTCGATGCATCGCGCGATAAGCGCTTTCCTCGGTGCGTGACAGAAAACGTGGAGCGCGTCCGAGCGCGATGACAGCATCGCCTGCGCGCCGCGACCGACGATTACGACCGGCCCGCGCAGCACCGCTTCGTCCAGAATGTGCCGCGTCACATCGAGCATCTGCTCGTCTGTGGGACGGCTTGTGCTCGCCACGGGATTCACCCACTCCTGTGAGCCCAGCGCCATCGCCGATGCGAGACGCTCGGCCAGCGACGGCGCGCGCTCCTCGCGAGCTTTCACTTCCGCCACGCTGACGCCGAGCCGAGCGGCAACGGCGTCGACGACCTCGTTGTCGAGCAGCTCCCATCCGAGCAGTTTTGCCGTACGCTCGGCGACTTCCGATCCGCCGGAGCCGTACTGACGGGAGATGGTGACTATCGGCATCTAGTCCTGATACGGACGGCGCCGCTTCTCGTCGTTCTGGCGGCCGTAGGTCCCGGCGTCAGAGCGCGAGATTTTCTTGCGCGCAACGAGTGACTCGAGGACGAGCTCGCACGCCGCGGCGACGACCGGCAGATCGTCCATCGGGGCGAGACCGGCTCCGCTCACGATTTGCATCAGGCCGGGCACGCTGCCGAATCCCTCCACAACCGCTTCCACCGGAACTTCGTCGGTCACCTGCAGAGCTCCGCCGCCGTCGAAGTAAATGACGATCTCGTCGGTATTCATCCCCCCGGCGCGATCCTGATAGGTGGCATCGGACGCGCGGCGCACGAGCTCGCGCGCGATGTTGTGTCCACCGACGAGCTCTCCTTCGTACTCGAGCTCGATCTTTCCGGTGATGGCGGGAAGCGCCGCATAGATATCGGCGATGCGCGGGACCACGTCAGTCTCGCCGGTGAGCAGCGCGCGCCGCTCGGAGTTGGAGATGATGTTCTCCATAACCGTGATCGGCATCCGCTGGGAAACTCCCGATCGTTTGTCTATCCGTTTGTCCACGCGGGCTTCGAACGCGATGCGCTCGACAACTTCCGCGATGAAGTCGGGGATTCGCACGCGGACGTCGCCGCGCTCCGTCCACGCTTCCTGCTCCGTGATCGCCATTCCGAGCTCGACCGTTTCCGGGTAGTGCGTCGTGATCTCGCTGCCGATCCGGTCCTTGAGCGGTGTGATGATTTTTCCGCGCGCGGTGTAGTCTTCCGGGTTGGCTGTGAAGCAGAGCAGGACATCGAGCTGCAGGCGGACGGGATAGCCTTTGATCTGGACGTCGCCTTCCTGCATGATGTTGAAGAGACTCACCTGCACTTTTCCGGCGAGATCGGGCAGCTCGTTGAGGGCGAAAATGCCCCGGTTCGCGCGGGGCACCATTCCGTAATGAATCGTCATCTCGTCCCCCATCACGTGTCCGCCGCGAGCGGCCTTGATTGGATCGAGATCGCCGATCAAATCCGCGACGGTGACGTCCGGAGTGGCGAGCTTTTCCACGAACCTGCTCTCACGCCCGACCCACGCGATTGGAGTGTCGTCGCCAGCTTCAGCGAGGAGCTTCTTGGCGTATTTGGAAATGGGAGCGAACGGATTGTCGTTGATCTCGCTGCCGGCAATGACGGGAATCTCCTCATCGAGGAGTCCTGTCAGTGCACGCAGAATCCGCGATTTCGCCTGGCCGCGGAGTCCGAGGAGGATGAAGTTGTGTCGGCTGAGCAGCGCGTTGACGATTTGCGGCATCACCGTTTCTTCGTAGCCGAGCACTCCGCTGAAGACAGGTTTTCCTGACGCTAAAAGCGCGTGAAGATTGCCCCTCAGTTCGTCTTTGACGGACCGAAGCCACCTTTCCGGGTTGCCTCGCGAGGAATGCTTTAATTCGCCAAATGTTTGCGGGGTGGAATTCAAATGTTTCTCATCTCTCTCGGAGGGAAAGTGTAGCCCTCAAATCAGAGGGTTACTAGCGCACTCGGGACTTGACACATTATTTCAGGAAGTTAACTTTTCCGCCGCGCCAAAAACGGGCACCGCGAACGCGGGCACGGACCGGCGATTTTTGTCAACGTTGCCTTTTAAGGAGAAAGTACATGAAGCGCCTGGCCCTTGTCGCCGCTGTGTTCGCACTCGCTGCGTGCGCGAAGAAGGATGAAACCCCCGCTGCTGATACGTCCGCTGCCATGGCTCCGGCCCCGGCCGTGACCGATACGGCAATGAAGATGGACACGACCGCGATGTCCAGCACCCCCGCCGTCACGACGACGACGACCACGACCACCACGAAGAAGAAGTAGTTCTTCTTCGCGATGGTAAGAGGCGCCACTCACGCAGTGGCGCCTTTTTTTTCGCCCTCGATTTGCACGCTCGCTTCACCGCCATCCCAGCGCGCGTGAAGTGTTGATCCCGGCTCCACTTCGCGCCTGATCATTCCGAGCGCGATCCCGCCGCACTTGGGAGAAATCGCCGTGCTGCGAACGTCTCCGACCACGTTCCCCGTATCATCGACGATGGCCGCTCCTCGCTGAGGCAGCGGAGACGTCACGAAGCGAAGCTTTCTTAAAAGCTTGTTCACGTGACCGCGGAAATGAATTCTCGCCACGACTTCCTGTCCGATGTAGCAGCCCTTGGTGAATGAGATCGCGCCGAGTGAATCGAGAAGCGCTTCCTGCGGCAGGGTGTTGTCGTCCATGTCGGGACCCCACTCGGGGCGGCCGGCTTCAATGCGCAGAATCGTCCACAGATCGGGCGCTCCTTCCACCGCGCCTGCGGCGTCAACTGCCGCCCGCATTCGGCCGGCGATCTCCGCCGGAAAGATCAGGTCGTAGCATTCAAACGAGATCTCAGGGGATTTCACAATCATCACTTTCGATCCGTCGAACTCAGACGAGACGTGCGAGAACGGATCGAGCGACTTGAGCGCCGTCGCGTCAATGTTGAAAACGGAAGCGACAATCGTGGAGGATGCGCTGCCGGCGACGGCCATGTCTCCTGTCCCGGCGGAGACGTCGGAGTAAGGGGCGACGCGCGGGTTTACATATTTTGCAACCATATCGCGCCAGCCGCGGGAGGCCGCAGCGCCGACGTCGATCAGCAGTCCGTCATCCACGGCGAAGATGCGCGGATCGGCGACCATCTTTCCTTTCGCGGTGAGAGCGGCTGAGTATTGGCCGCGCCCGCTGGTGAGCGACGAGACATCGCTCGTAACCATTCCGTTCACGAGCTCGGCGGCTTTCGCGCCGGTCACCCGCATTCGCAGGCGATCGGATCTGTCGAACACCACCGCGCCGCGACTCAGCGTCTGATAACCATCGGATCCGGGCATCTTCTGCAATTAAAACTGTGCTGATGCGAGGCGCTACTGCCCCTAAGAGGCGGCGTACGAGGCGTCGAGCAGATCCACAGGGTGAATCGCGCGCATCGCACTTTCGTCGCGAATCAGTCCCGCTCCGATTTGCATCATGCACCCCGGATTTCCCGTGGCGATGAACGACGCGCGCGTATCCCGCACATTCGCCAGCTTTTCATCGAGAACCAGATTCGACGTCTCCGGCTCGATGAGATTGTAGATGCCGGCGGCGCCGCAGCATCGGTCCGAATCGTGAAGCGGAGCAAGCTCGAGAGCGGGAATCGCCGCCAGCACTGATAGGGGCGCCTGCGTGATACGCTGCGCGTGATGGAGATGGCAGGGCGCATCGTATGTAACCAGCACGGGCAGCGCACCGCCCGGCTTCGGCCCTGCGGCCGCAAGCAGCTCGCTGATGTCGCGCACGCGAGCCGCAGTCGCCGCGGCGCGCTCGTTCCATCCCGGATCGTCGCGGAGGAGATGTCCGTACTCCTTCATTATCGCGCCGCATCCGGCGGCATTCACAGCGATGAAGTCCGCACCCGACTTCTCGAATGCGGCGATGTTGATCCGCGCGAGATGCTTCGCGCCTTCGAGGTCGCCGGCGTGCGCGTGAAGCGCGCCGCAGCACCGCTGACCAGGCGCGCTCTTCAGGTCGTAGTCATTCACGACAAGCACGCGCTCGGTGGCGCGATTCGTATCTGTGAAGAGTCCTTCCATCACGCAGCCGAGCAGAACGGCGGCGCTGCCACGCTTTCCATTCCCGGTCGCCTTGTAGCCGCCGGGTTCGAGGCCGCGCGTGGTGGACGCGAGCATCGCCATCGCAAATCCGAATCGTCCTGGCGTCTTCGCGAAGAGGGTCGGGATCGGCGTCGCGGCGAGGAGGCGCGAAGCGAACATCGCCGGCTTGAGGAGCCACGGTCTTCTGAATACGCCGAGTATGATCTTCGCCAGCAGCGGCTTCGACCGTCCGATGGCGAGCGTCGCCCGCGTCGCCTCGAGCAATTGTCCGTACGGAACTCCGCTCGGGCACGCAGTTTCGCACGCGCGGCAGCCGAGGCAGCGATCTATGTGCTCGTTAACGTCGGGGTCGTCGGTGGTGACGGTTCCCTCGAGCAGCGAGCGCATCAGGAAGATTCTCCCGCGCGGGCTGTCGTTCTCGTCGTCGTGCACAGTGTAGGTGGGACACGCCTGCAGGCAGAAGCCGCAATGCACGCAGGCATTGATGCCGGGGAGCGAGTCCGCGAGCGGCGTTCCCGGCAGAGCGCAGTTCGGCAGGTTGCCCGCCGGCAGCGGATCGGAGGGGAGAGTCGCGTGCGGCATCAGCCGAGTATCCC
>JALYYD010000209.1 GCA_030946775.1 Gemmatimonadota bacterium | reverse complement strand
CTTTACAGCAGCCGGATCGTTTTCAGGCAGGGGGATGCCAGGGTCACAGACGTCGCTCTGTGGATGAACGGCGCACTGCCGGCGTTCTCGAACGGGGCGCAGGTGTACGCGTTCGGCGGCCTCGGGCGCCGCAAGGGGCAGGGCGCAGGCAACTGGCGCCTCCCCAACGGCAACAACACCGTGAGAGCCATCTATCCCGATGGATTCCTTCCAATGATCAACAGCACCATCCCGGATTATTCCGGCGTGGTCGGCGTGAAGGGCAATCTGATGGGTTGGGGATATGACCTGAGCGGCTCTGACGGCTACAACCGCTTCGACTTTGACATCACGAATACCCTCAACGCCTCCCTCGGCGCGGCGAGCCCAAGGCAGTTCTATGCCGGCTCGCTGAAGTTCAATCAGGCGACTGGCAATTTCGATCTCGTGCGCGGCTTTCCAATCGCCGCCTTCTACAGCCCTTTGAACGTCGCCATTGGTGTGGAAGGACGCCGGGACGCTTACGGAATCGTCGCCGGCGAGCCGAATTCCTATATCAACGGCGGGGTACGAGTCCTCGACGGCCCCAACACCGGTGCACTCACGACACCCGGCGCGCAGGTCTTCGCCGGGTTTCAGCCGACCGATGCCGGCGATCACAGTCGTACGAACTATGCCGGCTACGTTGATCTCGAGACGAGCCTTCTCGAGCGGCTGTTGGTGGGAGTCGCCGCGCGAACGGAGCACTATTCGGATTTTGGATCGACGACGACGGGTAAGGCCACCACGCGCATCGAGCTCTTTCCCGGATTCGCGCTGCGCGGAGCTGTGGCATCCGGTTTCCGCGCCCCCTCCCTGGCACAGGAGTTCTTTTCCTCGACGGCCACGAATTTCCTGAACCTCGGCGCGGGCCTCGTCCCGGTAGAGGTTAGGACGCTCCCCGTTTCAAGCGGGCCGGCGAAGGCGCTCGGCGCGCTCCCCCTCAAGGCGGAGAAATCCCGCAACACCAGCTTCGGCGCGACACTTTCACCGCTGTCGAACCTTTCCATCACCGCCGATTTCTACCATATCGACATCACCGACCGGATCGTTCTCTCCGGCAACTTCACCGGCACGGCGATGACCGCTTTCCTTGCCGCGCAGGGATTTCCCGGCGTCGGCAGCGCGCGCTACTTCACCAACGCGATCGATACGAAGACGAAGGGAATCGACATCGTTGGTCGCTACGCGGTGGACTTGCAGCAGGCCGGAATAACCCGGTTCACGGTCGGCTATAACGGCACCGGTACTCACGTGACAAGGGTCGCCAGCACACCGACGGCGCTCGCCGCCCAACAGTCCATCCTGTTCGACCGGCTCGAGCGTTCGCGCATCGAAGAGGGCCAGCCGCGGCGGTCACTCAGTCTGACGATGGACAACACCTTCAGCCGCATAAATACGACCGTACATACGACACGATTCGGCGAAGTCGGCTCGCGCGGCGCGACGAATCCAGCGCTCGATCAGAAGTACGGAGCTAAGTGGCTCACCGACGCGAACATCGGGATCAAGCTGGTCCAGAATCTCAAAGCCACATTCGGGGTCAACAACATCTTCGACGTGTACCCGGACGAAAACATTCCGGCCAACAATAACAGCGGCATACTCCCCTACAGCGGAATTTCGCCGTTCGGATTTAACGGCCGGTTTATTTATATGCGGATGCGTTGGGACCGTTAGCCGCTGAACGCCGGTAAAGGAAAGGAGCCCGAGAGGGCTCCTTTTTTTTATCGCGCCGAGCGCTTCCCGCAACTCGGTGCTGGCGGATAAGATTTGGGGATTAGTCTAGGAGAATCGCGAATGTCGACGGCGGAAACAGGTGGGGAAGGATTGGACATCGGGATCATTGGCGCGCCGATGGATCTGGGGTCGGCGCGGCGCGGTGTGGACATGGGACCGTCGGCGCTCCGATTCGCGTCGCTTGCGGAACGTCTCACGGAACTCGGACACCGCGTCACGGACTTCGGCAACGTGCCCGTCGTTTATCGCGAAGCTGTGTACGCGGACGGTCGCGATGCGCTTGCCGCCATCACCGATTGTTGCACCACCCTCGCCGAAAAAACCGCCGATGCTGTGCGCCGAAACGTCGTCCCGCTAGTACTCGGCGGGGATCATTCGATCGCCGCCGGCTCGATCGCCGGTGTTGCCACCGCTTACGCGGAGCGGGGACACAAAGTCGGAGTCATCTGGCTCGACGCCCACGCTGATATGAACACGCCGGAATCGAGCGAGAGCGGAAACGTTCACGGAATGCCGCTCGCCCATCTCCTCGGTCACGGCGATGCGCGACTCGCCGGTGTGGCGCATCCTTCCCCGGCGGTTTCCGCGCGCCACGTCGCCATCGTCGGGTTGCGCGATCTCGACGCGGCCGAGCGCGAACATATTCGCTCGTGGGGCGTCTCCGCCTTCACCATGCGCGACGTTGACGAACAGGGGCTGCGCGCGGTGATGCGGCGCGCAATCGACGCCGCATGCGATGGCACCGCCGGTTTTCACCTTTCGGTGGACGCAGATTGGGTTGATCCTGTCGAAGCGCCCGGAGTAGGAACCCCCGTCAAGGGGGGTGCGACGTTTCGGGAGGCGCATCTGGCGATGGAGCTGGCCCACGAGAGCGGCAAGCTTCTCGCGGTTGATTTTGTCGAGGTTAATCCAATTCTCGACATCCACAATCGCACCGGAGAGCTGGGAGTGGATCTCATCGCCAGCGCGTTCGGGTTGAGAGTTCTCGACAGGGGCCGCTTTGCTACGGAGTGATTCAATGACCACTACACATCGGCTTGGGGCATCGCCGCACTCGGATGCCACCGAAGGCCTTTCCAGCGCAGAGCTCATCGCCATCGGCATCGAGTGGGGCGTGCGGAATTATCAGCCGCTCGATACCGTCCTCGTTCGCGGAGAAGGGTGCTGGGTCTTCGACGCCGACGGCAACAAGTATCTCGACTGCCTTAGCGCCTACTCCGCCCTGAATCTCGGTCATTGCCACCCCCGGCTGCTGCGCGCGATGACGGAGCAGGCTTCGCGGCTCACTCTCACTTCGCGCGCCTTCCGCAACGATCAGCTGCCGCTGTTCAGCCGTGAGCTCGCCGAGCTGTGCGGCAAGGACGCTGTTCTGCCGATGAACACCGGCGCCGAGGCCGTCGAGACCGCGATCAAGGCGGCTCGCAGATGGGGATACGAGCGAAAAAAAATTCCGGCGGATCGCGCCGAAATAATAGTCTTCAAAAATAATTTTCACGGACGCACGACGACGATCACCGGCTTCTCCTCGGAGGAGTCGTATAAGAAGGGGTTCGGTCCGTTCACCCCGGGCTTTGTCACCGTTCCATTCGGCGACTCAGCCGCGCTGCAGGCTGCCGTTTCCCCGCGAACCTGCGCGGTTCTTACGGAGCCAATTCAGTGCGAGGCGGGAGTCATCATCCCGCCGGATGGATATCTCCGCCGCGTGCGGGAGATCTGCAGCGAGAACAACGTGCTTCTGATCGCGGACGAGATCCAGACGGGGCTCGGCCGCACCGGCCGTCTCTTCGCCTGTGACCACGAGGACGTGGTACCGGATATCTATGTCCTTGGCAAGGCGCTCGCGGGCGGGTTTTACCCCGTTTCCGCGGTCGTCGCCGACCGCGACGTGCTCGACGTCTTCGGCCCCGGCTCGCACGGCAGCACCTTCGGAGGGAATCCACTCGGCTGCGCCATCGCGCGCGAAGCAGTGAGGGTGATGCTCGACGAGGATCTTGCCGCGCGCGCCGAAACCAACGGCGAGTGGATTCTCGAAGAGATCCGTGCGCTGGGGAGCTCCAAGGTCGCAGAGGTGCGCGGCCGCGGACTGATCATCGGAATCGAGTTGCGGGGTCCGGCTCGGCAGGCGTGCGAAGAGCTGGCTCGGAAAGGGATGCTTTGCAAGGAGACTCACGACCGGGTGATTCGCATCGCACCGCCTCTGATCGCCACCCGGGGAGAGCTGGAATTCGCCGTGGAAAAGCTGGCGGCGGTCCTCGCGTAAACTGCGGCGCGGAGGTGTGTCTTAGCGCCGGAGCGCCGAGGTAAAGAAGTGCGCCCGGAGGAACTCGAATCCCCAACCTTCTGATCCGTAGTCAGATGCTCTATCCAATTGAGCTACGGGCGCGTGAAGCAGAATAACACCTTCGATGCTGCGAGTGAGCGGTACAAGACTCGAACTTGTGACCTCCACGATGTCAACGTGGCGCTCTAACCAACTGAGCTAACCGCCCTTCTTAAGCGGGAAACCGGACTCGAACCGGCGACCCCAACCTTGGCAAGGTTGTGCTCTACCAACTGAGCTATTCCCGCGGGTACTGCACTGCCAAAGATAACTACAAGCGTATTGCTTACCGCTTCAGGCGAACCGCCGTTCGCTGTCTACTTCCGGGAAGGTTCGTCCCAGGTGCCTTTTGCGAGCCGCTCTGCGCGAATCGCGGTCAGCCATCTGCGTGTCGTGTTCTGTTGCAGTTGCCGTTGCCGTACTGCCATGGAGGTGAGGGGAATCGAACCCCTGACCTCTTGAATGCCATTCAAGCGCTCTCCCAACTGAGCTACACCCCCGGCGTCCCGCCGCGCCATATGTGTACTGAGGCGGGGGAACCGCGAAGGATATCCACGGGTAGAATCGAAGTCAAGAAATTGCTATGGATTTTTGCCCTGCGGCCGGTATCTTGCAGCGCTCCTTTTCAACGATTTTTCCGGCTACGCGACTCCGCTTTTGATGGCGCGCCCCGGCCGATCGGCGAACAAATTCAATTGACGCAAGAGCGCGCCCCCGGGCGCAGCTATGCAAAGACTTTTACTCGCAGTACCCGAGGTGTTTTTCAATGGCCGAAGTTAAGCGCCGTCGCAAGACGGCCATCGCTGGAATCGCGCCGAGCGAGCCCGAGCGGGACATTCTCGATCAGTATCTCTACGAGGTCAGCACCTATCCGCTGCTCAAGGGGAACGAAGAGATCGAGGTCGCCCGCCGCATTCGCGCCGGCGACGCAGACGCGCTGCAGGAGCTCGTCCAGCGGAATCTCCGTTTCGTGATCTCCGTCGCCAAGAAGTACCAGAACCGCGGAATGCCGCTCATCGATCTCATCGGCGAAGGCAACGTCGGTCTGCTCACCGCTGCCCGGAAGTTCGATCCGGACCAGGGCGTAAAGTTCATTTCGTATGCGGTGTGGTGGATCCGTCAGGCGATCCTTTCCTCGCTCGCTCGTCAGGGCCGCACCGTTCGCGTCCCTCTCAACCGGACCGCGGACCTCTCGCGAATCATCAAGGCGTCGGAGATCCTGCGCCAGAAGATGCGCCGTGAGCCGACGCCGGAGGAGCTCTCGCAGCTCACCGGTCTTTCCGTTGACGTCGTTCAGTCGCTCGCCGCACTCAACACCGGCGATGTGCGGCTCGACGCGCCGATGGATCCCGAAGGGGATCGCTCGCTCATCGAGCGATTCGTCGCTGACGAGATGCCGGACACGGAAGAAGAGGCGATGAACCGCTTCCTCAACGACGAGATCGAAGCCGCGCTCTCCACGCTTCCTCCGCGGGACGCGAAGGTGTTGCGTCTTTACTTCGGGCTCGAAGGCGGTCGCGAGCACACGCTCGAGGAAATCGGCTCGCTCCTCGGCGTCACGCGTGAGCGTGTTCGCCAGCTCCGTGACCGCGCCCTCAAGCGCCTACGCGAAGGCGACGTCGGCCGCGCCCTCGGAAGCTTCGCGGCGTAACCGCACCAATCAGTTCCGCAAGGGGTGAGCGAAAGCTCACCCCTTTTGCTTTTCGACCGCGAAGTCACAATTCTTAACGGGTGATCAAGCTCGTTGACGTATACAAGTCGTTCGGTGATCTGCACATCCTGAACGGATTCACTCTCGATGTCGCCGAAGGCGAGACGATGGTAATCATCGGCTACTCCGGCACGGGAAAATCAGTCGCCATCAAGCACATCGTCGGTCTCCTCGAGCCGGACAGCGGAACTGTCTGGGTGGATGGTCTCGAAGTTCCCGCTCTCTCCCGCGCCGAGCTCTATGCGCTTCGCGCGAAAATCGGATACGTCTTTCAGTTCGCGGCGCTGTTCGATTCTCTCTCCATTGGTGACAACGTCGCGATGGGTCTCAGAAAGGAGGGCAAGCTCTCCCCGCCTGAAATTTCGGCGCGCGTAAGCGAGGCGCTCGAGCTGGTTGATCTTCCCGGAGTCGAAAAGAAATTTCCCGCCGAGCTCTCCGGCGGAATGCGGAAACGCGTCGGCATCGCCCGCGCGATCGCGCGGCGCCCGAAGTACATCCTTTACGATGAGCCCACAACCGGACTGGATCCGGTAACCAGCGCAGTCATCGACGACCTGATGATTCGCCTTCGCGAAAAGCTCGGCGTCACCAGCATCGTGATTACCCACGACATGCGGAGCGCGTATCGCGTCGGCTCGCGCATCGCGATGCTGTATGAAGGAAAGGTCCGGCAGGTGGGAACGGTGGAGGAGATCAAGCACACCAGGGATCCGATCGTCTGCCAGTTCATCGAAGGGCGGCCCGCGCTCGATTCGGCGCCAGCCGGCGTCTGAGTGACTGCAGCGGCGACGGCTGGTTTCATTCCGACTATCGTCGTCTATGTCTCGAGGGACCGCGTTCGCGCGTTCGCACGTGACCTATTCCCTAGAAAGCGATGGCGTCTTGTGCTCAGCCACACTCCCGCCGAGACCGCCGCCGTTTTTCGGGAGAACCTGGTAGATGCCGCCATCGTGGATGCCGGCCATTCCGACGAAAGCACCTGGCAGGCGGCGTCGCTGGCAGCGGAGTTTCCGAGCGTGCCCTTTTTCGGCCTCTTTCCCCTTCGCGCCGGCGACGCCGCGGCGTTCACGCGCTGCATCTCCGCGGGATTCGTGGACGCGCTCATCGAAGGCGTGGATGATCCGGTTGCTCGCCAGCTCGTAACCGCCCGATCATTTTCGTCGCGCTTCCGCCGCGCATTGAGCCAGCCACCGGAATCGCTCGGCCTCAACACGCCCCTTCAGCGCGATGCCTGGCAAGTCATCGTTTCGCACGCGGGCACGCCCGTCACCACCGCCTCCCTCGCGGCGTCCCTCGGACTTAGCCGGGAACATTTGAGCCGCAAGTTCGCCACCGCCGGTGCGCCGAACCTCAAGCGGATCATCGACCTGGTCCGCCTCATCGCCGCCGCGGAGCTGGCCAAGAATCCGGGGTATGATGTCCGGGATGTCGCGCGGGTGCTTGGATTCGCCTCTTCGTCGCACCTGGCGGTTGCCGCCAGCAGGATTTCAGGCACCCGACCTGCGTCGCTCGCGCGGCTGCGGACGGTGGATCTCATCGAGCGCTTCGCTCAGGGGAGAACCCGCAGTAGAGGCTGAGTTTTTTGGGCCTCTTCTTGCCGCGTTAAGTAGCTTGTGATAAATTTCACAAGCGAAAAAAGCAGCCCCTTTCCGCGTCCAAACGAACCCGATTATGGCTACTGAAACGATACTCCGTCCCGGCGAAATCAAGGACATTCTACTCCGCGAAATAGAGGCTGCCGACCTCGGTGAGCTGAACGTGGAGGAAGTCGGCTCCGTGCTTGAAGTGAAGGACGGAATCGCCCGCATCTATGGATTGGCCAAGGCGATGGCCGGCGAGATGCTCGAGGTCACCTCTTCGGAAACGGGCGAGAAGATCACCGCGCTCGCCCTCAACCTGGAAGAAGACAACATCGGCGCCGTAATCCTCGGCGACTATCTCAAGCTGAAGGAAGGCGACGAGGTTCGCCGGACTGCGCGAGTGCTGGAAGTCCCTGTCGGCCACGAAGTCGTCGGCCGCGTCGTGGATCCGCTCGGACGCCCGCTCGATGATCGGGGTCCGATCAAGACGAAGTTCACGAGAAAGGTGGAGTCCGAAGCTCCCGGAATCATCGTCCGCACGCCGGTGAAAGAGCCGCTGCAGACGGGCATCAAGGCCGTCGACTCGATGATCCCTATCGGTCGCGGGCAGCGCGAGCTGATCATCGGCGACCGTGGAACCGGAAAGACGGCGATCGCGATCGACACTATCATCAATCAGAAGGGAACCGGCGTCATCTGCGTTTACGTCGCGATCGGTCAGAAGAATTCCACTGTTGCGTCGGTAGTCGAGAAGCTGCGCGAGGCGGGCGCGATGGAGTACACCATCGTCGTCGTCGCCGGCGCGGCCGATCCAGCTCCGATGCAGTACATCGCCCCGTACTCCGGATGCGCGATGGCCGAGTACTTCATGTACAACGAGGGACTGCCGACGCTCTGCGTCTATGACGATCTCTCGAAGCAGGCCGCCGCGTATCGCCAGCTGTCGCTCGTTCTCCGTCGTCCTCCCGGCCGCGAAGCATTTCCCGGCGACGTTTTTTATCTCCACTCACGGCTGCTCGAGCGCGCGGCGAAGCTGCGCAACGATGAGGGCGTCGTTGACGGCAAGACGATCCTGAAGCCGGGCGGCTCGCTCACCGCGCTTCCGATCATCGAGACGCAGGCCGGCGACGTTTCGGCCTACATTCCGACGAACGTGATCTCGATCACCGACGGCCAGATCTTCCTCGAGGCTGACCTCTTCTATTCCGGCGTCCGCCCCGCCATCAACGTCGGCATCTCGGTTTCGCGAGTCGGCGGCGCGGCGCAGATCAAGGCGATGAAGTCGGTCGCGGGCCGCCTCCGCCTCGACCTCGCCCAGTATCGCGAGCTCGAAGCGTTCGCTTCGTTCGCGTCGGATCTCGACGCAGCGACGAAGAAGCAGCTCGAGCGCGGAGCGCGCACGGTAGAAGTCCTCAAGCAGCCGCAGTTCCGTCCGATGCCTGTCGAGCAGCAGGTGATGATCGTTTACGCCGTCACCAACGGATTCCTCGACGCCATCCCGGTCAGCGAGCTCAAGGTCTGGGAGCGCGACTTCCTCGACTATATGAGAACGCAGCGAGAGCAGGTCGGCGAGAAGATCAAGACCGGCAAGGAGCTGTCGAAGGAGATCGAGGCGGAGCTCAAGTCCGCCATCGAGAGCTTCAATAACTCGCGCGCGCAGCCGAAAGCGTAACGAATGGCTAAGGGAAGGGAGTTAAAGGGACGGATCAAGTCCGTGGAGAACACGCGGAAGATCACGCGCACCATGGAAATGGTGGCGACGTCCAAGATGAAGCGCGCGCAGGATCGCGTCGTCGCGGCGCGGCCGTACGCGAATTCGCTCGCCGAGGTGATCGCGAGTCTTTACACACCGGAACTCGCGGAGCGTTTTCCGCTGCTGCGCCAGCCCGCCGAGATCAAGAAGGCGGCAGTCGTCGTGCTCACGTCCAATCGCGGGCTGGCGGGCGCATTCAACGCCAACCTGATCAAGGAAGCGCGGAATCTCATCAAGGAGCTTGAGAAGGACGGCATCTCCCCCGAGCTGCACGTAGTGGGACGGAAGGGGCTTGGTTATTTCAAGTACGTCGGACGCGAAGTGGCGACTAGCCGCACGGATTTCACCGACAGGCCGACGGCGCAGAATGCGGCCGACCTCGTGAACGAGCTGATCACGCGGTTCGAGAACCGCGCGCTCGACGCCGTTCAGATCGTGTATGCGAAGTTCAACTCGGCGCTCTCCACGCCGCCGGCGACGCAGACGATCCTGCCGGTGACTCCGCCGAAGAAGGAAGGACCGCGTCCGGACTACATCCTCCTGCCGTCTGCAGAAGTAATTCTCACCGAGCTCCTCCCGTCGTATGTGCGGAACTCGGTTTACCGCGCGCTGGTCGAGACCGCCGCCGGGGAGCAGGGCGCGCGCCGCACCGCAATGAAGAACGCGACCGATAACGCGGGCGAGATGCTGAACGTTTTACGCAGAACTTTCAACCGCGCCCGTCAGGCGCAGATCACGCAGGAGATCGCCGAGATCGTCGGCGGTGCTGCTGCATTACAGGGATAACAAATGGCTACCGCTGTCGCTAAAGAGATGAATATCGGCAAGGTCGTGCAGGTCATCGGACCGGTGCTCGACGTAGAGTTCGAGCCGGACAAGCTGCCGGAGCTGTACAACGCGCTCCGCATCAAGGGTACGGCAGAGTCGGGCGCCGACATCGACGTCACCGTCGAGGTGCAGCAGCATATCGGGCGCAACCAGGTTCGCGCCGTCGCGATGTCCACCACCGACGCCGTCGTGCGCGGAATGGACGTCGTTGACACCGGCTCGCCGATTACGGTGCCGGTTGGCAACGCCGCCCTCGGCCGCATTCTCAACGTCATCGGAAATCCGGTGGACAACGGCGCCGAGATTCCCGCCGACGTCGAGCGCTGGCCGATTCACCGGAGCGCGCCGCTGTTCGCGAACCTCGAGCCGAAAACCGAGATCTTCGAGACGGGCATCAAGGTCATCGATCTCATCGCACCGTTCGTGAAGGGTGGAAAGATCGGACTCTTCGGAGGGGCCGGAGTCGGTAAGACGGTCGTCATTCAGGAGCTCATCAACAACGTCGCCAAGGGACACGGCGGCAAGTCGGTGTTCTGCGGAGTCGGCGAGCGGACGCGCGAAGGAAACGATCTTTACCTCGAGTTCAAGGAAGCGGGAATTCTCGACAACGTGGCGCTCATCTACGGACAGATGAACGAGCCGCCGGGAGCGAGACTGCGCGTCGGTCTCACCGGACTGACCGTCGCCGAGTACTTCCGCGACGTCGAGAACCAGGACGTGCTCGTCTTCATCGACAACATCTTCCGCTTTACGCAGGCGGGTTCCGAAGTATCCGCGCTTCTCGGGAGAATGCCGAGCGCCGTGGGATACCAGCCGACCCTGGCGACGGAGATGGGCGATCTTCAGGAGCGCATCACTTCGACCAAGACCGGATCGATCACGTCGGTGCAGGCGATTTACGTTCCCGCCGATGACATCACCGATCCGGCGCCGGCGACCGCCTTTGCCCACCTCGACGCGACAGTCGTGCTTTCACGCGCGATCACGGAGCTCGGCATCTATCCGGCCGTGGATCCTCTGGCATCGTCGTCGCGTATTCTCGACGCGCAGTTCATCGGCGAGCGTCACTACAACGCCGCCGTCGGCGTGCAGAGAATTCTGCAGCGCTACAAGGAGCTCCAGGACATCATCGCCATTCTCGGGATGGACGAGCTTTCGGAAGAGGACAAGCTCGTCGTCGGTCGCGCGCGCCGGATCCAGCGCTTCATGTCGCAGCCGTTCGCCGTCGCCGAGCAGTTCACGGGGACGCCGGGACAGTACGTGAAGCTCGAGGAGACGATTTCGTCATTCGAGCGGCTCGTTGCCGGCGAGTTCGATCAGTATCCGGAGCAGGCTTTCTACATGCAGGGCGGAATCGACGGCGTCGTCGAGAAAGCCAAGCAGATGCAGGGATAACGGGTGTTGAAAGTTTCGGTCATCTCTCCCGAATCGATTCTGTTCGAAGGTGAGACGGACTCCGTCGTCGCGCCCGCGTACGACGGAGAGGTCGGAATTCTCACCGGGCACGCGCCGATGATGGCCGTGCTCGGTAAGGGAGAGCTCCGGCTCGGTGCTCAGGGAAGCCGCACCTTCACTGTGGAAGGTGGATTTCTCCAAGTGTTGGACAACGAGGTGCGGGTAGTTACTGAGCGTGCAGCGGCCAAATAGCAGCTATATAGGACCTTCCAAGCTGCTGTGGCATCACATAATTCGAAACGGGGGCCTCGGC
>JALYYD010000195.1 GCA_030946775.1 Gemmatimonadota bacterium | reverse complement strand
GGCGCGGAAGGCTCAAAAGGCGATCAACAGCGACGACTGACTACCAGGGGTACAGCGCCTCGTAGTACGCGCGATTGCGGAGGATGATCCGCACGTAGTCGCGCGTTTCGACAAAGGGGATTCGCTCGGTGAAGATCTCGGAGTACTCCGAAACATAAAAAAAAACACATTTTGCGACGCGGGACTCGCCTGCGTTGTAGGCCGCAAGCACTCTCACGACATTCGGGTAGCGCCGCACCAGCCCGCTCAGATGCGCGGTGCCGAGCCGGATGTTGATTGCCGGCTGATAGAGCATCGAAGGATCCCACGGCGAGATTCCCTTCGACGCCGCGATAGTCTTCCCCACACTCGGCATCAGCTGCATCAAACCGCGCGCGCCCGGCCCTGATGTCGCGCGGGGATTCCACTGGGATTCCTGCCTGATGAGAGACGCGACGATGATCGGATCGAGTCCGTTTTCCTTCGCGCTGGTGATGAGCGCTTCCCGCGCGACGACGGGGAAGTACAGACGAAGATTCTGCGCCGTGCGCCCGGCCTGATCAATCGCTTTCCTGCCCAGCGCGATCGAGCGCTCCGCCTGGTCGGTTCCGGCGAATGCCTGCGCCGTAGCGGCAAGGCGCTGCGGGGTGAGCGATGCATCCTTGTACAGCCGCGAGTTTTCGAACTCGGCCTCCGTATCCATCCCGACATCCTTGAGCATTGCGACTCGGTCTAAGGCGCTGTCGACGACGGGAATCGTGGGAAACGGCATGAGAGATCGATCCGGTGCTACGACGGCCGTGTCGAGCTTTTTCGCCGCCATCACCGCATAGTAGCTGAGAGGGTCCTTGGCGATGACCGCGCGCCAGCGCTGATGGGCGAGAGGCGTTTCACCAAGCTGAGCGAATGACTTGCCCGCCCAATAGGTCGCAGCCAGCGCTTCGCCGCTCTGCGGTGAGCGCGCGGTGAGTGAATCCATCTCCGCGGAGGACGCACGATAATTCTTGCCGATATAGGCGATCATCGCCGCGCGGAATCGTGCGATTGGCGCCTGGCGGGAGGATGGAAACCGCTTCACCACGCTCAGCATCGTGCTTCGCGCGGCATCATCTCGTCCGTCGTCAGTGGCGAGATCCGAGAGAAGAAGGAGCGCGGCGGCGGCGCTGGTGTCCTTTGGAAATCTTGAGACGACGGAACGGAGAGCGGCAGGCGCACCCGGGTTGCCCATCGCGATCAGAGCGCGGGCGCGCTGGTAACCCGCGGCGGCGGCGAGCGAAGTGGGCGCGGTGACTTTCGCGAACTGCGCAGCGGCCTCGTTGTCTCGATTGAGGCGGGAGAGCGCGGAACCGTAGCGAAAAAAGTCGGCGCTTTCGCCGAGGTGCGCCTTGATTGCCACGGCGTATCCGACGGCGGCGCGCGACGACGATCCTGCCGCACTCGCGGCGCGAGCGAGCACAAGGTCTTCGGCCGGCAAATGCCTCGGGTAGAGCTGGTCGAAGAGCGCGATCGCGTCGCGTGCTTCTTCATTCCCCGGCGGGTGCTGGATGTAAGCGACAAGATCAGCCCTCGCCTGCGCGCGGTCGGTGTCGGACACGCCAGGAGTCAGCCGCAGGCGAATCGCGCTGAGGCGGGAGCCGGCCGCGGAGTACGCCTTGATTGCGCCGGGGAAATCACCGGAGCGCTCACGCGCCTGCGCATCCGTGGCGCGGATGCGATCGCGGGCAACCTGACTTTTCAGCCGGGAGAAATAGCCGGCGCGCGCCGAGCTGTCCGGGGTGACACCGGCGGCGCGGAGGTAGAGCCAGTCGGCGATCTGCGGCATCTGCTTCGCCGCTTCCTCGTAGAGCACGCGCGCGCTGTCCCTGTTGTCGGCGCGGTCGAAGGCGCGAGCGCGGAGGACAATGTCGCGGTCGCCGCTGGCGAGAACGTGCGAGGTCGTATCACCCTGAAGCACGGCCTCCTTGACGCTCGCTGTGGAGCGGTTGAAATCCTTGCAGCCTGCGGGTGCGAACAGCGCCAGCCCGAGGAGCACGGCGTTAGTCAACGCCACGTAGCATCGTCCTTGGCAATGAGCGCCTCCGCCCCGCTCGGACCCCAGCTCCCCGCCGGATACGTCGGAATTTCGGAGACCGGATTGTTTTCCCACCGCTGGAGAATTGGATCGATCAAACTCCACGCCATTTCCACTTCGTCGCTGCGGGTGAAGAGCGTCGGGTCGCCGATCATACAGTCCAGGAGAAGGGTCTCGTAAGCCGGATGCGCTTCACCGCCGAAAGAGTCGGTGTAGGAGAAGTTCATATCCACCGGCGTTATCTCGAGACCGGGCGTCAGCTCGTGCACGGCGCCCGGAGTCTTGACGTGCAGCCGCAGCGAGATGCCCTCGTCCGGCTGCACTCGCAACACGAGAAGACTGGGCGCCATCTCCTCTTGCGTCTTCTGACCGAAAAGGAGCAGTGGCGGCGCCTTGAACTGCACCGCGATCTCCGACGTTCGCTTCGCCAGACGCTTGCCGGAGCGAAGAAAGAAGGGGACTCCCTTCCATCGCCAATTATCAATGAAGAGGCGCATCGCCGCGAAAGTCGCCGTCGTGGATCCCGGCGCCACGTTCGACTCGGCGCGATAAGCAATCGCCGGCTGCCCATTCACCATCCCATCGGCGTATTGGGCGCGGACGATATTCTCGTCGCCTCCTTCGAGCAGCGGACGAACGGCGCGCAGCACTTTCACCTTTTCATCGCGAACGGCGTCCGCCGTTATTGCGCTCGGCGGCTCGAGGGTGGCGAGCGTCAGCAGCTGAAGGAGGTGATTCTGAAACATGTCACGGACGATGCCGGCTTCCTCGTAATACCTGCCGCGCGTCTCGATTCCGACCGACTCCGCGGCAGTGATCTGGACGTGCGAGATCCAGCGATTGCTCCACAGCGGCTCGAAAAGAGTGTTCGCAAAGCGGAAGACGAGAATGTTCTGGACTGTTTCCTTGCCGAGGTAGTGGTCGATGCGATAGACCTGGTGCTCGCCGAACGAGCCGAGGACGAGACGGTTAAGATCCCGCGCGCTTTCGAGACTGCGGCCAAAGGGCTTTTCGATCACGATGCGCGTCCAAGGGCGCGTCTCGTAGCTGTCGGTGCGCTTCGCCAGGCCGCTGGCGGTGAGATGCTTGAGAGTCATCTCGAATACGCTGGGCGGAATGGCGAGATAGAAGAGACGGTTCTTTTCCGCGTTCTCTGTCGTGCCTTCGATTTCGGCAAGCCGCTTGGCGACCGCGGTGTAGGTGGCGTCGTCGGAGAACTCACCACACGTGTAGTGCGTCCTCTCGCAGAGCCACTGCCAAACCGAGTCGTCAACGTTTCGGATCTCGTCCGAAACGGCCATCGCCTCGCGCATCAGCGCCCGGTACGAGGCATCGTTTCCCGTCTCGCGCGCGACGGCGAGCATCGCGAACCCATCCGGCAGGAGCTTCTGCTCGGCGAGGTAATAGATGGCGGATATGAGCTTCTTCCGCGCAAGATCACCGGCGCCGCCGAAGATAACGGCTGTGCAGCGATCGGCTTTGTCGCGCTGTGTCATGCTTTTTTCACTGCGTGGCCGCCGAACTCATTGCGCAGTGCTGCGATCACTTTGGCGGAGAACGATTCCGGCTGCCGTGATGCGAGCCGGGCGAGAAGCGAGAGCGTTATTACGGGAGCGGGCACGTCCAGGTCTATCGCCTCCTGAACGGTCCAGCGGCCTTCGCCGGAATCCTCCACGTACCCCTTCAGTGCGTCGAGATTCGCGTCCTTCGCGAACGCCTCCTCGGCAAGCTCGTTGATCCAGGACCGAACGACACTGCCGCGATTCCAAACCGTCGCGATCTGGTGCAAGTCGAGCTTGAAGTGCTTCGACGCGTGCAGGATCTCATACCCCTCCGCGTACGCCTGGAGCATTCCGTATTCGACGCCGTTGTGAATCATCTTCACGTAGTGACCGGAGCCGGGCGGGCCGACGTGTGCGTATCCCTTGTCGGGAGCGAGCGTCTTGAAGATCGGCTCGCAAAGATCGAACGCACTGTCGGATGCGCCGATCATCAGGCAGTAGCCGTTGGCGAGCCCCCAGATGCCGCCGCTCGTTCCGGCGTCGATGAACTCGATCCCCTTCGGCTTCAGCTCTTCGGAGCGGCGCAGCGAGTCGTGGAAGTTGGAGTTGCCGCCATCGATGATTACGTCGCCCTTCTGGAGCACTGTCGAGAGCTCGTTGATCGTATCGTCCACCGGCTTCCCGGCGGGAACCATTATCCAGACGACGCGGGGAGCGGACATCTTCGAAGCCGCGTCGGGCGCGCTAGAGGAGGCAACCGCCCCCATCGCCGCGTATTTCGCAATCGCTTCCGGGCTGCGGTCGAAGACGATCACCTCGTGTCCGTCCTTCATCAGCCGCTCCGACATATTGCCGCCCATTTTCCCCAACCCGATCATCGCAAGACGCATTGTCCTATGCTCCGTTTAGCTCAGCTCCGAGAACGCGGCGCAAATCCGCCCGCAGCTGCGGCGCGCTCTCGAAGTGTATTGTGTTGATTCCCAGCTCACGAGCGGGCTCGAGATTTCGCTCCCGGTCGTCAATGAACAGTGTTGTCGCGGGAACTGCCTGCGCGATAGAGAGCGCATCGTTGTAAATCTTCCTCATCGGCTTGCGCGAGCCGAGCCAGCACGACGACATGAATGCCTCGAAGATCGGATCGAGCCCGAAGGTCTCGATGCGGTAGCTGTTCAGCTCGGCGGCCTCGTTGTTCAGCGTCATCATCGTGTAGCGATCCAGTGCGGCCACTTCGCGCGCGATGGCGATGGAGCCGGGGAATGGCTGGCTCTCGCCGAACATGAACTCCTTGAACTGCTCGCGCGTGAAATTCTGGGGCGCGTGAAAGAGCGTGAGATCGAGGTACTCGTCAATTGCGATCCTCCCCTCTTCCCACGGGCCGACCGCTTCGATGTGGCGACGCTGAAAATCGTCGGCATCGATGCTGAATTTCTCGATCGCGCGCGCGCGCTGAGCGGTGTCCCAGCCGTTGGTGCCGAGTACGCCGCCGATGTCGAAGAAGACGTGCGTGAATGCCGGCATACTATTCGGCGACGAGAACAGCGCGAGCTGGAGCGCCGTCGAGACCTTCGAGGCGCAGCGGCAGACAGACAAATTGATAATCGCCCGCCGGTGGCTCGCTCAAAGCGAGACCTTCGATGATGACGACGTCTTTCGCGAGGAGCGTGCGGTGCGTCTTGTGGTGCCCGGAATGGAACTGCTCGATCGAGAGATAGTCCACGCCGACGAGCTCGACTCCGATATCAACCAGATATTGCGCGGCGTCAGGGGCGATATACGTGTAGTCGGGCACGAATTGCGTCATCTTGAGCAGCTCGGAGTTTCGTGTTTTGATCAAAACCCGCTTCTGCCCATTGATGCCGGCGGCGCGGAGCTCCTTCTCTCCGACAGACAGGACCTCGTCTCCCATCACGACCAATCGCGCGGGGCCGATGAGGCGGTCGAGCGGAATCTGGTCCACCGGCTGCGCGCCGTCGAAGAAGTGGCGACTCGAATCGGCGTGCGTGCCGGTATGCGATCCGAACATTATCTGCGACACGTTGGCGCTGTCGCCCCTGGCAACCGCCGATGTCAGCGTGATGT
>JALYYD010000079.1 GCA_030946775.1 Gemmatimonadota bacterium | reverse complement strand
CGCGCGGCTTGACGAGAGAGTCATCGAGCTGCGCGCGCAGGTACCCTCGGAGGAAGCGAACCTTCTGGCAGGAGAGACAGAGCGGGAGGGCGCGCTTTCCGGACGCGCCAACGCCGAAGCCGCGCGCTCCGAGCACGCGCGACTGGTGAATGAGCTCCGCGAGAGCACGCAGCAGCTCCGTTCCGAGATCGCGGTCGCCACCGAGCGCCAGCGCAACGCGCTCTCGCGCCGCGAGCGCGCTGAAGAAGAGCGCCGTGAGGGCGACGTCGCAGCCGACCGAGTCAGCATTGATCTCGAGCGCGCTGCGAAGGAGCATGAGACGCTCGAAGCAGCGCTGCGCGATGCTGATGCCGCGCTCGCTCTTCGCACCAGCGAAGAGGAGACTTTTCGCGCGACTTTGATCGAAGCGCGGTCAGCCCTCGAGCAGCGCGAGTACTCCCTGCGCGATTTGCGCGAGCAGCTGCATCGTGTCACGCTCGATACCGAGAGCGGGGAGCGCGAGCGCACCGAAGTATCCGCGCGACGAGCGACCCTCGAAGCGGAGCTGACTCATCTCTTCGACGCCGCCGAAGCGGCCCGCCGCGAGCTCGCCGAAGCGGAGGATGCCGCCGCAGTCGCTGCCGCGCGATCCGCCGAAACCGCAGCCGCCGCCGAGAGCGCGCGCAATGCGCTCCAGCAGGCGCGCCAGCGCGATGTCTCGGCCCGTGCCGAGCTGCTGCGCACGGAAGAGCTGCACACTGCCCTCGAGGGAAAGATGAACGCGCTCGAGTCGCTCGAGCGTGAGCGCGTCGGTCTCGCGCCGGCAGCCGCGCGCCTCCTCAAGGAGCGCGCGATGTTCGAGGAAGGCGCTATCATCGGGCCCCTGAGCGACTACCTCACGACGGACACCTCCGCCGCCTCCCTTGTCGAGCGGTTCCTCGGTCCGACCGTGAACGCGATCCTCGTCCGCGACCGAGCTGCCGCGGAAGCGATCCGGGCCTGGCACGCGTCTGCCGCGCCCGGCCCCCTGCTCCTCTTGCCACTCGACGCGATGGAGCAATCCGGATCCGTGGATTCGAGTGACGATCTCGCCGCATTGGTTTCCGCTGACAAATCGTCGCTGCCGTGGGTGCGCGCCCTTCTCGGAAAGGTCACGTCGCTCGAAGGCGGAAACGCTTTTGTCGATGCGCGCGGCGCCATCTGGCTCCCCGGCACAAACACGGGACCCGGCCCGCTGCACCGCCGCGCCGAGATTTCCGAGCTCCGTCAGGCGGCGGCGAACAGCGCGCAGGCGCGCCAATCCGCGATCGTCGAAGCGGAACGGGAGCGCGCCGCTGTTGCCGCGGCAGAGCGAGGCGCCGCTGCCGCCGACGAAGCTGCCGCCCTCGCGGGAAGAAGTGGCGCTGAAGCCGCTGATCGCTCCGCCGCCGTTGCGCGCACGCATCAGCGCACTGCGAAGGAAGCCGCCGAGGCGAAGACGCTCATAGAGCGCCTGGTCGAGCGTGAGTCCGCCGCGACCGCACGGCTCACCTCCCTCAGTGAGTCGAGCGCCGAGCTGTCGCAGCGCATCTGGGACGAAGAAGTATTGATCAAGTCGGCGCGCGAAAGTCTGATAGCGTCAGAGACGCGACACGACGAAGCGCGCGAGCAACGCACCTCCGCGCAGGTTAAGCGCGCGCAGGTTCAGGCCCAGCTTCAGGTAGCCGACGACCGCCGCCGTCACCTGACGGAAGAATTCGCGTCCGCGAAGGTAAGAGTTGAATCGCTGCAAACGGAGCTCTTCTCCCTTTCAGAGGCCGATTCCCAGCTCTCCACGCAGCTCGCCAATTGGCAGACGGACCTCGACGCGCGACAGCGCACTCTGGAAACCGCCGAGGAGCGTCTGGCGGAGGCGGAGCTGGCCGTGAAGCGCGTGGATGAAGATCTCAACACGACCGAGCACACGCTGGCGGAGATGCGGCGACATTCGCTCGCGCTCAGCGAGGAGCTGCACGCAGCCGAGCTCAGGTTCACCGAGCTGTCGGGACGCAAGACCGCGATACGTGAACGTCTCGAAACGGAGTGGAAGAAGCCGCTCGAGGAGCTGCTGCAGTCCGCCGAGACGATCGAGGTTGACGACGACGCGCTTCGCGCCGATGCCGAAGCGGCGCGCGGCGAGCTTGACGCGCTCGGCCCGGTGAATCCGCTCGCGATCGAGGAACACGAGGAGGAGACGAAGCGCCTCGACTTTCTCACCACGCAGCGAGCCGATCTTGTTTCTGGGCGCGCCTCGCTCCAGCAGGCGATCCGGGAGATCGACGCCACCGCGCGAGACCTTTTCCTCACGGCGTTCGTGAAGGTGCGGGAGAACTTCCGCAACATATTCATGACGCTGTTCGGCGGCGGCGAGTGCGATCTTCGCCTCGAGAATCCCGAGTCTCCGCTCGAAGGCGACATCGAGATTCACGCCTCGCCGCGCGGGAAGCGCACGCAGCGGATCCATCTTCTCTCCAGCGGGGAGCGGGCACTCGTTGCGCTGTCGCTTCTGTTCGGCATTTTTCTCACCAAGCCGAGCCCGTTCTGCCTTCTCGACGAAGTGGACGCGCCTCTCGACGATCAGAACATCGGCCACTTCGTGCGGATGCTGAACAGATTCAAGGACAAGACGCAGTTCATCGTCATCACTCACAATCCGCGTACGACGACGGAAGCCGCCGATGCTGTATACGGTGTGACGATGCAGGAGCCGGGCGTCTCGTCACTCGTCAGCGTCAGAATGCGAGGGCCGGCCGTGGACGGGGCAAACCCCACTTCGCGCCCGGAAGAAATCGGCGCCGGGGCCGCAT
>JALYYD010000046.1 GCA_030946775.1 Gemmatimonadota bacterium | reverse complement strand
GGATATGGAGCTGCGCGCCGTGATCTGGCTGAGCGAGAAGACGAAGAAGTCGGTGCTCAAGCTGGATTCGCTCGATTACCGGGATCATCACTTGAGCTCCCTCCTCGCGCGCTACGGTTCGGCCGGTCCGCTGAACGGCGAGGTGTTCAACGCTCTCATCTCGAAGATTCGAGGGCGGAGCAAGCTGCCGAGCGGAAAGAGAGTGATCGTGTTTTCGCCGCACCCCGATGACGACGTCATCTCGATGGGCGGGATGCTCAACAAGCTGCACCAGAACGGGAACGACATCGTCGTCGCCTATCAGACGTCCGGCAACATCGCGGTGTTCGATCACGAGGTGCGCCGTTACGTCGATTTCCTGCGGCGCTTCAATCGCGATTTCGATCTGGGAGACGACAAGGCGCGCGGCATCGCGGCGAAAGTCGAAGGATTCCTCGATTCGAAAAGCGTCGGCGAGATGGACACTCCGGAAGTTCTCATAATGAAGCGCTCGATCCGCGAAGCGGAGGCGGTGAGCGGAATCGAGACCTTTGGGATGGACCGCTCGCAGGCGAGGTTTCTGAATCTTCCGTTCTACCAGACCGGAAAGGTGCGCAAGGATCCAATCGGCGCCGAGGACGTGCGGATCACCCTGAAGCTGATCGAGGAGCACAAGCCGGACATCGTTTTTGTCGCCGGCGATCTCTCGGATCCGCACGGCACTCACCGGATGTGTCTCGAGGCGGTGCAAGGCGCGCTCGCGCTGTACAAGGGTGAGCAGCCGGAGATGTGGCTTTACCGCGGTGCGTGGCAGGAATGGGATATCGCCGAAGCGGACGTGCTCGCACCGCTTTCGGAGGACGAGCTGCGGCGCAAGATCCACGCGATTTTCAAGCATCAGTCGCAAAAAGACCGCGCGCCCTTCCCCGGCCAGGACGATCGCGAATTCTGGCAGCGCGTTGAAGAGCGGAACCGTGGCACCGCGAAGCGCGTGGATCAGCTTGGACTTCCTGAGTACTACGCTATGGAGGCGTATGTCGTGCGAAAGGCGGGCGAGCCAATCGAGCGCGAGACGATTCCCACAAGCGCTCTGGGCGGAGCCGCAGCGAAATAGCAGCGCGCGTGTAGGGGATTTGCCTTCAAGAGGCGGCGGATGCCCGACTGATCGGGCGAGACGAGGCGGCGAGACTTCGGTATGCAGCAATACGCCGAGCAAATGCCCATCAATCCGCGGCCCCCAACGAGATCTTCGTTCGGGTCCCAGCTTCGACTGCGCCACGCTCTTTCACCTGTGGCGCTGCTCTCGGTTGGGCTGTGCGCGGCCGGCCCGAGCGACGCGACCACGAATCTTCCATTCGTTCCCGGCGAGAAGCTGGTGTACGACGTAACGGTCAATAGCGGTCACAAGGTTGGCCAGGCATCAATGTGGATCGAAGGGCCGGTGGATGTGCGCGGCACGAGCACGTATCTGCTTCGCTTCGATTCACGTGTGCGCATCGCACTGATGAGCGGAGTGAGCAGCAGCTCATCGTGGTTCGATCCCGATGCCAGGGAATCGCTCAGGTTTCGCAAAAGCGAGCGCAGTCCGCTTGGTCACACCAGCGAGTCGGTGGAGATGTTTCCCGCGACGAAGTCGTGGACGGGCGCGGATGGCAAGACCGGCGTGAGCCCGCAGGGATCGCCGCTCGACGAGTTGTCCTTCATCTACTTCATCCGCACGCTGCCGATGGTTGCGGGAGAAGCGCACCGGTACGACCGGCACTTCGACGCCGCGCGCGATCCGGTGATCATCCAGGTGGTGAGACCCGAGGTCATCCCGACGGCGATGGGCGAAGTGAAGACGATGCTGGTCGAGATGCGTGTGCGCGACCCGAAGCACTACAAGGAAGACGGAGTCATCCGCTTCAACATCTCCAACGATGCCTGCCGGCTGCCGGTGCGCATCGAGAGCACGATGCCGATGATCGGACAAACGGTGATGACGATGAAATCGATGCGGACGGAAAACTCGCGCGGCGACTGCAGCGCGGTGACGCGCGGGCTCTAGACCTTGAGGAAGATCTTCTTCTTGTAGAGCAGCAGCAGAATTCCGTACCACAGCAGCACGAAGGCGATAGCGAAGGCAAACGACGCCAGGCGGTCGGGCAGCCAGGAGTGGAATCCGGTTTCGTAGATCACTTGCTCGAGAGAAGTGGGCTTCCCGTGGTAGTCCACTCTCCACAGCGTGTAGATCAGCCTCGCCATCAACCCCGAGCCTACGAACGCTACGATTGGGTTCACGCCGAAGACGACCCACGGCTTCGTCCATCCCTTGACGTTCTGATAGTCGATGATCCACATGCAGGTCGCGAGGATCACGCACGCCATTCCGGCCGTGAAGAGAACGTACGAGCTCGTCCACAGACTCTTGTTGATCGGGAACGACCAGTTCCACATCAACCCCAGCATCATCGCGATCGAGCCGACGGCGAACAGCCCGGACATTTTCTCGAGCAGAGAACGCGCCGTTCCCAACCAGCGGCCGCACAGATATCCGAGCATCGCCGTGGCGATGGCCGGTATCGTCGACATCGGGCCTTCGGGGTCGAACGTTACGCCGCCGACCCAGATGTGATTCGCGCCGAGAATTTCTCTGTCGAGCCAGGCGGCGAGATTCTGATCGTGCGTCCCGATGAGATGCGCGCCAAGCGTGCCCCCCGTGCCCGGTACGGGGATGAGCGTCATCGCAATCCAATAGCCGTATAGAATCGCGGCAATGATGACCACCTGCTGCTTCATCGTCGTCTTGTAGCAGATGAGCGCGGCGATGATGTACACGATGCCGATGCGCGCCAGCACTCCCATTATCCGAACGTGCTCCCACCGGACGATTATTCTGTCCAGCGCCGACGGATGCGCATTCCCGGCGATGTCTCCCCACTGGTAGCCGGGGCTGAGCGCCATCAGGAATCCCAGCGCGTAGATGATCAGTCCGCGTCGGATGATCTGCTTGATGATCTCGCTGTCGGTGGCGCCGTGCGTTCGCCGCGAAGTGATCGACAGATACGTCGTGATGCCGACGATAAACAGGAAGAACGGGAAAATCAGATCGGTCGGCGTCCACCCGTTCCATTCCGCGTGCTCGAGGGGCGGATAGATCGCGCTCCACGTGCCCGGATTGTTCACGAGCAGCATTCCGGCGATGGTGATGCCGCGGAACACGTCGAGCGACAGTAGTCGCTCGCGTTTCGGCAGCGGCGGGGTAACGTTCGATTCCAGGAGGATGGCGGTCACTACTATATATATGTCACTTGGCCGCTAAGCCCGCCACCGTGGGTTTGGTGCCTAGGTCGGGCGGGGCGACGGGGCATTCCCTTCGCACCGGGTACCCGCGAAGCGGCTGCGATCGCGCATTGCTTCGCAATGACGCGGCTTCGCCGCTCGCTGCGGATTGCGCTCCGGGAACGCCCCGTTCGCCCCTCCCCCCTCGAACTCCTACGCGAATTCCGATTAGCGGCGCACAGAAAAATCGAATTCCTGTTCCGCCAGCTGCCGGACGGGATCGCCGCCGACAGTCGCCGGACGATAGCGCGCCGTCGACAAATACCGCCGCACCGCCGCCGAGAACTCTTCGGCGCTCGACGACACGATTGTCGGGTCGCTCTCGACCCGCCCGTTCTTACCGATAACGAATCGCGCGACGACTCGGCCTTCGATGCGGAGCATCCGCAAACCCTCCGGGTAAGATGGTCCGCGCTGGCCCGGCAGAACGGACGCTGCAACGTCCACTTCACCGGCGTCGAATGGAACATCACCGCGCACAGTCACACTCGGCGTGTTTGACCCGGCGGACACGCCGGGAATCGCGGCAGTTGATGCGCCGATCACGGCCGGCGTGATCGCGGAAACCATCGGCACGGAGATGCTGGCCGGTATGACTGTCGGCACAGCGACGGCGATCGCCGGCACTCGCGGAACCGCGGCGGGCGCGTGAGGCGCAACGCGCTGCGTCACCATTCGCACCTCCGGCTGAAAGCGCGGCAGCGGGACGTAGATCGCGGAAGGCTTGTCTCGCCTGCCGGCGTGCGAGGTGACGGCAATCGCGAATGCAAGAACTACTGCGTGAAGCGCGATACTCGCAGCAGATCCGTTGCCCGAACCAGCGATGTGCTTCTCCGATTCCAAGAGCGCGATTCTCTGCATCGTTCCCCCTGATGAGTGTCTCCATCAAGTTGACGCCGCAGAGGAGATGATATCACTCGCGAAACGGTGAACATCGCGTGAAGTGATCGTGAACGAAACATTAACAGATCATTACGGCCCCGCATTGCGGCCGCCTTCGACCGCAACTCTTTATCACCGATGGCGACGCCTCGAAGGCTGTGTCAAATCGCAAGACAGGCACTCTTCAAGCGGTACTACCTGCCGTCGTCAGCGGGGAGCCTGATCGATTTCAACGATAGCGCGGCGTCCGTCGATCGCGCGGGACACTCAAGCCACGATGGATACCACGCACTTGCCAGCGCGTGCATCGGGTCGCGGGAATATCCTCCCGTCCAGCGAGCGAGGGATTTTCCGTCTGCAAAGATCTCCACCGCCGTCGTCGATCTAAGAATGGCATACTCGTGATAATCGGCAGCGGGATCGAACGGGAGTGTGACGTCCGCCTTGCGTCTTTTTTCATCGGCGATCCACGAGGTGAGCGTGGCTTTCCGCGATCCGTCGTTGTAAATCTCGATGTCGATCTCATCGTTTCCCCCGCTCTCGCCGGAAAAGAGGAATAAAGCCGATAGCGATCCCGGCGCATCCGGTGTTTTCATTCGAGCGACAAGTGCGCCGGATGAGACGCGAGCGGTGGATCGCAGCTCCGCTCCGTCGCAGCTGTTCGCCGAGAGCCGAAGCTCAAATCCCGCCCCCGCGACAAGGACATTTTCCGGTCTCATAACTCCCCGCCCGAGGGCGTGCCGCGTGGGGCGCCAGGCGCCAGCGGGATCGGCCACCAGATACCCGCCCCGCCATTGAACACGAAATGACTCGCGTCTGTCGGCGGTTGCGAGGCGGCGCGCTCCCGGTGAGCCGGGCCGGGCGGTCCATATCGCCATCACTGTGCGGTATGCGCCGGCAGCCGGCGGGGGGCTGACAGGAACCTTCCACTCTTTCCGCAGCAGCGGTGAAATATCCCCGGGGCGAATCGTAATGCTGTCCGGTTCGACGTCAAACCATTGTCCATCGGGATCCGAAACGCTGAAGCCGATCCAAATCAGACGCGATGCAGCTCCCGTGTTGCGGACAGCAACTTGCGAGACCGCAATGTCCCCGGGAGAGATCGTGCGCATATCCGGCTGGAAAGAGACGATCTGAATCTCACCGGAGTCCGCGGACTGACAGCCCGCGGATTCAGACAGCACCGCACTCACTACGGCGGCAGCCAATGCGAGTCCGCGCAAGCGGAGTCTTTCCGTCACCTGCTAGCGCGCCAGGCGAAGGCGCATCGTTGCGCCAGCGGCATTATTCGGGTCGACAGCTCGCAGCGCGTCGAGGGCTTTCAGCGCAGCCTGTTTTCGGCCCAGCGCCTCGAGCGCGCGCGCTCTCCCCAGCAACAGCGCTGGACTCTTAGGGAAACGCGCGAGTCCGGAATCCGCGGCAGCAAGTCCTTGTTGTGCGTGTCCGGACCAAAGCTCTGTATCCACGAGCGCCACGTGTCCGTCGAGGTACTCCGGTGCCCGCTCCACCAGCCCGGCCAGTGTAATCCTTGCCCGGGCGTAGTTGTGCTGCCACGCATATGTCCGCCCGAGCAGCGCGCGCGCATCGTGGAAGTTCGGAATGGATCGCAGCAACTCCCTCGCGATATGCTGAGCTTTTTCGTAGTCGCCTTTCCAGGCCAGCTGTTGTGCAGCCTTGAATGCTGCGTCAGGTGTCTTTCCCTTTAGCCCCATCGCAGCGAAGACCGAATCATCGTTCGCGATCGCGAGTGCAGCGCCGCTGTCGATTGACTGGCCCGGGTATAGATGATTCCCGCTCGTTACGAACCTGTTCAACTCCTTGAAGCGATCGAGCTTTTCTGACAGCGCCTTCCGCACGGAGGGATCATCGATCGCGCTCAACTTCAACCCCTCGTGGACGGCGAATGTTTGATCCCGCGAAATGAAGCTCTCTTTGTCGAGGTAGTCCTTCAGCTCGTTCTTCGTGCGCATCAGCGCCAGAGAATGAACGCTCCGAAACGCTTCGGCGGTATCGAGGCCGTTGGAAAGCCAGGAGACCTTCGAAGGAAACGTCATTCCGTAGTCGTGGTGGAGCAGTGCCAGCAGGCTGGGCGTGATGTCCAAATGCGATGATACGGACGCGATTCGCTGGGCGCGCTTCAGCATCGGGCTGAATACGATCAGTGGAACGTGGTATCGATCGAGGCGCCCCTGCTCGGGTATCGGAACGAGCCGGTGATCCCCCGTAATGATGAAAATCGTATTATCGAAATCCGCACGCTTCGAGTACCCATCAATGAAGAATCGGATTGCGTCGTCGGTATAGAGCAGCGTTGAGAACACGCCGCTGTATTTCCTGAACTCGGACATGCGATCGGGCGGAACGCGAAGCTGCGCCACTCGGCGCTCGAACTTCGCGAGATATGCTTCCGCGTTCGGCGGCACGAATGGCTCGTGTGATGTGATGGTCGCGTAGAACTCGAGGCGCGGCGTGGCGCTCGGCGGTCCCATTCCCGCGAGCCCTCTTCGAAATACTTCGCCGTCCGGATACCCCCAGCTGAATCCACCCCCGTTCGCCTCCTGTTTCACGTATCCTGCACCGAACTTCGACTGATCCACGAAGTGGTCGATTCCCTCATTCTCGAGGAAGACGTCGATGTTGTCGAAGTGCCCGTCCGTGCCGGAGTAGTAGCTGGTGGTGTACCCCTGCTTCTTGAGCAGACTGACGAGACTGATGTGACCGGGCATTTGCGGTCCCAACTCCATAAAGCCGTCTTCCCCGAATGGCAGTGAGCCAAGGATGGACGGTATGGCTCCGAAGGAGCGGCCTGCTGTGCTCAGGAAATTTTCCCAATAGAGACTGCTGCGCCCCAGTGAATCGAGGAACGGCATGAAGCCCCGATAGCGCGCATTTTCTCCCGTGAAATCCCGACCCAGCCCCTCGACGAGAATGATCACGATGTTGGGGCGCCGGGGACCGATCTTAAAAAATGGGCCGAGCACGTCGTCATATTCGGCTGCGTGCAATAGTGGAAATCCGGTCAAACGAGATGATGCCGCTGCGCGGTGGCGCTTTGAATCGAGAAACCCAAGCGTGCTCGCCGTAAAGAACACGGTCTTGTTGTCCGCGAGATAGAACGCCGCATCCGACGAAAACGAGGCCGGCTTGAGTGCGAGCTGCCCGGAAAACAATACTGAGCCGAGCATCGCCGCTCCGAGGGCTATGGCGACTCCGGTCGGCAATCGAAGGCGTGCCGCGAGCCCGCTCAGGAGCCAGGAAACGGCGCCAAACACGAGCAGAGCGAGAACGCCCATCAACTTGTTGTCACCACCGGTACCCGCCGTTTCGCGAATGTCGGCGATCGAGTATCCGAACAGGTCCGCGCCGAGCGGCACGAAGGTCGTCGCGAAGTACTGGACGAGGAGGATGCCTGCGAGCGTCACTACGACGAGCACGCTCCTGTGCACGAGCATCGCCGAGCGCGGAGACCATTGAGCGAGCGCGATGACAGGAATCGCGAGCAATGCGGCAAGCCATAAAGCGAGCGCCGCGTCGCTGCGAAGTCCGAGCGCCATCAAACTCCCGGCACCGACCGGCATCACGTGGTGGCTGCTGACGAGAAAATACTCGTAGATGCGAGCCAGCAGCAGTACGCCGAAGAGGGAGACGCTCGTCGCCGCAAATTTCGACGCGCCCGGGAGAGCCCGCCGGATCAGTCTCAAAACTTGAACTTCATTCCCGCAGTTCCAGTCCAGCTTCTCCGAATGTTTTGTGGCGAGAACTGTTCGTGATCGAATGCCACGGACCACGTTCCGACTCTTCGCAGCCACGGGCCGCCCGAACCGTGAACGCCAAGGGAATACGAGCTCTTTCGCGAGAGTTGATCGGGAGTGATCGCATCGGAGGCGCCACTACCGTAGCTGGCCCGCAGACCGACATAATGATCGCCATCGGCGAAGTATCGGCGCGCCGTGACGCCGGCAGATGCGGAAGTTCCGGATGGCTCGAAGTGGAGATAGGGTCTCACCGAAACCCAGTAGTCACCGACGTACTTGCCCACCGCGCCGGTGTAGAGCGTGACGGGTGTACCGCTGAATCTGAGTTGACGAAAGCCGAGGGACGCTTCCCACGCGTTCGGCAAGCTCTTGAACAGCTCTCCTCCGAATCTCCACGCTGGAAAAATGTCGCTTTGACTGTAGCCCACGTTTAGATACGCATATGTCGTCGAGTTAATGCGCGGATATGCATCTGCTTCCATCTGGATCCCAGATATTTTAAATCTGTTGGCGTAGTTCAATCGTGCGATAAGAGATCCACTACTTGTGGTTCGCCCCAACGAGAGCGATGCGAGCTTCCAGGGGTCAAGATCCTCTCTAAAATTCACATACCCGATGTCTGCCACCACGTACGACTTCACTTCGGTCTGCTTCTTGACTGCTGGTGTTGTCTGCGCGCTCAGCGCATCCGCTGAAAGCGCGGTGACCAGCACGGCGGCCAGGATGCGGCAATGACGGGGATGTGGCAAGTTAAATGTCGTTGGTAAAGGCATTCGCATCGGCCGTAGAACCTCGGAGGTCATTCTGCAGAGTGGACCGATCGGAAGCGGGTGCGCTAGCGAGTGATGCAGCTCTCTTCCGTTGTCCGCACTTACCATACCGAATATGGCGTTTCGGTAGTTGCGAAGCCAACTTGCGATTTTTCGCAGGGAGCCGTTGCGGGAAGTTTAACAATCCATCAAAACCCCTGGAGAGGCGATTAAGGATACGGAGCAACCCATCATTACGGTGGTGGACGACGACGCGGAGGTCACGGGAATGCTCTCGTTCGCGCTCTCGGCGGCCGGCTACGAGGTGTATGCGTACAACTCGGGGCCGGAAGCGCTCGCACAGCTCATCGCGCTTCCTCCCACAACACGAAAGCAGCTGCTTCTTTTGGGAATCGACCTGTCCGGAATCGACGGACATACGCTCCACGAGCAGCTCATCGCGGCGCGGCCCGGGGTTTTTCTCATTGCATTCCTTAGCGCGCGCTGGAGTGACGCCGATCAGATCAGGGCGTTTACAGCAGGTGCGATCGATTACATCGTGAAGCCGGTGAGCATCCCTGTTCTCCTGGCGAGAATCTCGGCGTGGTCGAGGCTTCATCCGCGGCGCAGATGATCTCCAAAATGGTCGTGCTTGCGTTCGTCACTTTCCAGCTCGGCTTGCTCGCTGGATTGATCTGGTTTGCGCTGTCCACCGACCGTAGGAAGCGCTGGAAAAATCGCGCCGAGTTAAAGGCCGTGGCTTCTCTCCGTCAGACGCTGCTCTGGTTCGTTGTGTTCGGAGACAACGGCGAAGAACTGGCTGCGAAACTCGCCGCGCTCCCGCCCGCGCGAGCGGCACGACAGGTGGAGCGAATGGGGGTTTCGCTCTTTTCCGCCGAGCCGATGGAACGGCTTGCGATGCGCATCCGTAACGAGCCGTGGGTGGTCGGAATACTTGCGGGCGCCTCATCGCGTCTATGGTGGAGGCGTATGAATGCCGCCCGTCTTCTCGTCTTTGTTTGCCGTCACAGCGATCAGGAACTTCTCGCCAAGCTGGTGATGGACCGCAATCCCGCCGTCGCAGCCGCCGCCACGTCAGGCGTCGCCGCACACGCCGGGCCTGCGCTTGTCGAAGCGATGGTGCGAAACCTGGCAAATGAGCCAATGTCGGTGCGGCAGCAGCAAATGCTGGAGCTCCGAAGCCACGCCGACATCGCCGGTCCAATACTTCTCTCCGTGCTCGAAAAGCCGTCATCCATCAATGAGCTCGAAGTGATGATTCAGTTTGCCGAGATTTTGGGGACCGCGCCTGTGCTCAATGCCATCGTGGGCCTCGCGAATCATCCGCAGCGCGAAGTGCGGGCGCGCGTCGCACGCGCGCTTCGAGCGGCATTTGTGCCGGGCGCCGAGCGTGCCGCGCTGAAGCTGCTCGATGATCCCGACTGGAGGGTGCGAGCAGCCGCGGCGCGTGCGCTCGAGGGACTGAATTCCGAGGCGGCCATCCCCGCTCTCTCCATCGCGCTCCACGATGCGGAGTGGTGGGTGCGCTTTAGAGCCGCGCTTGCGCTCGGTGGCCTCGGTCCCGCCGGCCAGAGCGCCCTCGGTCGAGTTTCCGTTTCGGACGATTTGTACGCGGCCGAAATGGCCATTTCAGTCCAAGGGCTCACCGAAGCGAACAGACTGGAGCTGGGCACGTGATTCTCTCTCCCGGGATGACCGAATTCGGACGTGATCTCATAACAACCGTCGAAGCGGTTACAATCGTTTACATGCTGGCGTTGAATTCCTTTTACGCCCTCACCATCGGCCTGTCGATCCCGGAGCTATTAAGGGACTGGCGCATAGGCGATGACGAGAGCTTGCGATTGCTGCGCGCGGCGAACGTGGTGCCTCCCGTCTCCGTGCTTGTTCCGGCTCACAACGAAGTGCAGACGATCGTGGCCAGCGTCCGCTCATTCCTTTCGCTGGAGTATCCGATTCACGAGGTCGTAGTCGTAAACGATGGTTCCACCGACGGAACGATGCAGGCGCTCATCGACGCTTATGATCTCTACGAGGTTCCTCAGTCGTATCGAGCCGTCGTGAATTCGGCACCTGTGCGCGGGTACTATCGCTCGCGTGTGCACACCGGATTGGCGTGCGTCGACAAGGTCAACGCCGGTAAGGGAGATTCACTCAACGCGGCGTTGAACGCGGCGCGCTTTCCGTATGTGCTCGCGGTCGACGCAGACACCTTGGTCGAGCGAGATGCGCTCCTCCGGCTGGCGCGGCCATTTGTCCTCGGCGAGGACGTCGCAGCCGTGGGCGGAACAATACGCGTTGCCAATGGTTCGACAATCGAGAACGGTCGTGTGTTGGTCCCGCGGGTGGACGCGCGCTGGCTGCCGGGAATACAGACCGTTGAATATCTCCGTGCATTTCTCTTCGGCCGGCTGGCGTGGAACCGGCTCGGCGGCGGATTGATAATTTCCGGCGCGTTCGGTCTTTTCAAGCACTCGCATCTGCAGGCGATCGGCGGCTACAGGGTGGATTCCGTCACGGAGGATCTCGACGTCGTGCTACGATTGCACGAGCACCTTCGCGACACTGGGTCCACCGACCTCGTACTGTTCGTTCCCGATCCCGTCGCGTGGACTGAAGTTCCCGTAACGCTCAAGGTGCTGAGACACCAGAGAGAGCGCTGGCACCGCGGCTTGATCTCCACACTCATCACCCATAGAAGGGTGATGTTTAATCCCCACTTTGGAATTCTCGGATTCGTCGCCTACCCATTTTTCTTTTTCGGCGAGATGCTGGCGCCGCTCGTCGAGCTGCTCGGATACGCAGTATTCCTGCTCAGCATCGTTTTTGGAATGTTCGATGCGTCATATGCACGCCTCTATTTCTTCGCCGCACTTGGTTACGGATTGATCACGTCCCTTTGGGCGGTGCTGCTGGAAGAGCTGAGCTTTCGCAAATACAAAACCCGGAGAGATCTGCGCAGACTGATCTGGTTCGCGATGATCGAGCCGTTCGGCTACCGACAGCTAACTGTGCTCTACAGGGCGGAGGCCTTCTGGAGCTATTTCCGACGGAAAAAGCGGTGGGGGGTAATGACGCGCGAAGTCAACGCCTCGGAGGGCGCGCCTGATCACTCCGCCTTTACCGGTGCGGCGAGCAGCCCGAGCTTGAGCGCGAAATCCACGTAGTCGGAGCGGTGCGAAAAGCCGAGCTTCTCGTTGATGCGCTGCTTGTAAGTGTCCACCGTCTTGGGCGAGATGAACAGCTTCTCTCCGATCTCCGGCGCGCTGTACCCGCCGGCGACGAGATGTAGCACCGATTTCTCGCGATCGGTCAGCTTCTCGAACTTCGTTTTGTCGTCGGCGTTCGTCCCGCGTTTCTTTATCTGCTGGGCTAGCGCGCGCGCGGCGCTCGGCTGCATGTACACGTCGCCCGCGGCAACGGCCCGCACTGCATCTATCAGCTCGCGGTCAGCGGCGCTCTTGACGAGGTACCCCGACGCACCAGCCTCGAGCAGCGCGACAAGATAGGAATCCTCGGCGTGCATCGTGAGGATGAGAATCTTCGCGCGCGCGCTCCTCGCGATCAGCTCGCGCGTCGCCGTCGCGCCATCCATCTCACCCATCGAAAGGTCCATGATGATGACATCCGGGTCCGCGCGCTCCGCGAGCGCGAGCGCGTCCTTTCCGTTCGATCCTTCGCCGACAACCTGGATGTCCTTTGCGCTGCCGAGCACCGCCTTGAGGCCCGCGCGAACTACGGCGTGGTCGTCAACAAGCACAACCTTGATCGTCCCGTCTCTCAAGCTGCCATCCTGTCAATTACGATGCGCGCCGTCACTCGTTGTCCCCCGTCCGGTGTTCTATCAATATGCACCTGGCCGCCCGCGAGCGAAAATCTGTCCTGCGCTGCCTTGAATGCCGCACCGGCGCCTTCAACGAGCCGGACGGAGCGTTCCTCAGTTCCGTCGTCAATCACGGTGAGCTCGATGTCGCCGTCGCGGGCTTTCAGCGCAATCGTGGCACTGTTGGCGTTGCCTCGCAGCTCCACTTCGTGCAGAGCTTCACTGGCGACCCAGTACAGGGTAGGCGTCAGCGAGGCCGGTATTCCCTCTGCGTCGATGTCGCTGACGATGAACACGTCAATGAGAGAGCGTTGCCGCACAATGCCCGCGAGCGACTCCAGCGCCGCAGGCAGGCCGAGATCGGACGCAACCCGCGGATGCAGCGACTGCGAAAGCGCTCTCAGCTCCTCGCAAGCCGAGCGAATCAGCTCCTGCGATTCGCGAATCGTACCGGCCGCGCTCTCGTTCAGCTTGTTGTTGAGCGCGCCGGTGAGGAGGTACGTCGCAGCCGCCAATGTCTGCGCCACCGAATCGTGCAGATCGCGCGCGACGTTCCATCCCTCCTGCTGCTGCGCGCTGACGACGGCCGCCGCGAGCTGTTTCATTTTTCTCCTGTCATCCGTCAGGCGATCCAGCATCAGGTTTGTGGTTTCGATCAACCGCCTGATGCGATCGTCCGCCTGCGGGAAAATTCTTCCCCGTTCCCCTGAGGCCCCTTTCGCCACCAGCTCCGCCACGCGCTGCAGCTCACGAATCGGCTCAAGCGCCACGCGCACGAGCAGAATGTTCACGGCCACCGCGATCGCGAGACCGCCGAGAACGAAATAGTCATAAGGCAGCGCGATCGGAGCGATGGACGCGCCCACACCCGAGAGCAGAACCGCCGCCAGTGCGACGATTATCGCGTTGGCGCCGATGAGCTTCCAGAAAAGGGGAACCGCCAGGAACCAGCGCAGCGGACGCATCATTACGCAACCACCAGCGCGGTCACCATTCCGAACATCCCGTGATCCGACTCGGCGTGCGGCAGGATGTGACAGTGGAACGCCCACGTCCCCTTATTGTTGCAGTTGACCATCACGTCCCATCTTTCGCCCGGCGCGATGTTGAGCGTGTCGCACTTCCACGGCGCCGGCTGCGGCCACCCGTCCTTGGCGATGACCGTCATGTGCATCCCGTGCAGGTGCATCGGGTGGATCATCATCCCTTCATTCATGAACCGTATGCGCACTTTCTGGCCGAGCTTCGCGACGATGGGTTCCGTCGCGGGAAAGCTCTTGCCGTTGAACGTGTAGCCGTGCGCGCCATCGTTGAGGATCATCACGTGATCGACGTCGGCGCGCTCGATCGGCAGGGGATTCCTGGGGGCGACGATGAACGCACCGAGCAGCCCCAAACCCACCTGCGCAGCGGAGTTGTGGTGCGAGTGATACATGTGCGAGCCGCTGTTCGGAACCGTGAACTCGTACGTGAAGGATGCTCCCGGCTTCACCGGCGGCTGCGTGATGTATGGTACGCCGTCCTGGTCGTTGGGCAGCTCGAGACCGTGAAAGTGGATCACCGTGGATTCGGGGAGCTCGTTTTTGAGCACGATGCGAACCCTGTCACCTTCGGTGACGCGGATCTGCGGGCCGGGAACCTGGTCGTTGTAGGCAAATGCCGTGACCAGCTGACCCTCGACCGGTTCCCATTGAATCTTTTTCGCGGTTAGGTGAAACACCTTCGTTTTTCCGTCCATCACCGGCTCGAAAAGCTGATTCCCCTTTCCTTTTGTCTTGGCGGGGAATGCCTCGATGCCGGCCTTGTGCATCGCATCCATCTTGCTCGCCACTTCGGCTTCTGTCGGAACGCGCACCAGTGCGGCCGCGGGGACGGTCGCTGCATCAGCGGCGTGCGTCGCCTTGCCGCAGGCGGATAGCGCACCGCCGGCGAGAACCGTTACGGCGGAAGCGCGGAGAAAATCCCGCCGGGATCTAGCGCCGACCGGCGCTGTCGGGATGTCAGTCTGATTATCGTTCATGGTCAGGGCAGTGGTTGTAATGAGGTCGTCATGCAAGGTACGACCGGTCAACCTCCCTCTCTGTCGTGACTTGGAGGATTTTTTTTCCTCAATCACCCACGCGATTGTAGGGAGAACCCCTATCACGCGGAATCGTCGTAATTTCAGGTTCTCTCCACCCAACGCTGAATGCCTGATCGTATAACCCCGCTCGTCCTGGCAGAAATTGTCGGCATCGCCGCCGACGCCATCATCTGTATGGATGAGAGCCAGAGCATCACGTTCTTCAATCAGGGCGCGGAGACGATTTTCGGTTACTCGCGGGATGAGATAATCGGCAAGCGAATCGAGACTTTGATTCCCGACCGGTTCCGCCACAGCCACGAGGAGCACGTTCACGAGTTCGGCAAATCGGAGATACGAGCGCGGCGGATGGGAGAACGCCGCGAGATCGCGGCGCTAAGAAAGAGCGGCGAGGAGTTTCCCGCCGAGGCGGCCATCGCCCAGCTCCACCACGA
>JALYYD010000036.1 GCA_030946775.1 Gemmatimonadota bacterium | reverse complement strand
CTTGTGTTGGATGCGATTATCGTGTCTGGCCTCACTACTTCCTCGAGCTCGCGAATCACCTGATGCTTGACCGACGGATCTTCGAAGACCGCCTCGATGATGAGGTCCACGTTCGCGAAGCCGGAGTAATCGATCGTGCCGCCGAGCAGCGACATATAGTCGCTCATCTGAAGCTGAGTGATTTGCCTCTTCGTCAGACGGTCCTTGAGCACTGAGCGCACAGCCGCGAATCCCTTCGCGACCCGCGCGTTGTCGGCGTCCTTGAGCCGCACGAGCGTTCCCTGCTGCACAGCGATTGACGCGATTCCCGAGCCCATGAATCCGGCTCCGAGGATGCCGAGCTTGCGGACTTCCTTTACTTCGCCGGTGAAGGGCGCGCTCGTGCCGGGATCTTTCTTCAGCGCTGTCGTTGCGTAGAAGAGGAAGATGAGCTGCTTCGACGCTTCGGTCATTGCCATCTCGCCGAAGAGCCGCGCTTCCTCCCGATAGCCCTTTCCCTTTCCGCCGGAGTAACCGGCGGCGACCGCTTCGATCGCCGCCATCGGCGCCGGGTATTTGCCCTTCGTCTTGGACAGCGTTTGCTCCCGCGCCTGGCGGAGGACGATCATCCGGCCGGCGGGATTCCTATCGAGGAGGAGCGACTTCAATCCGCCGTCCTTCTTTGGCGGCATCGGCTTTCCGTCGGCGAGCTCGCGCGCGCGCTGCACCGCGATGCGGCGAAGAATGGACGGATGGACGAGCTCGTCGACCAATCCAATCTGGAGCGCTTTCTTTCCGCGAACGTTCTTGCCGGTGAGAATCATGTCCAGCGCCGCGGTCACCCCTATCAAGCGCGGGAGGCGCTGCGTTCCGCCGGCGCCCGGGATCAATCCGAGCTGAACCTCAGGAAGAGCGAGAATCGTTTTCGGATCATCGGACGCGACGCGATACCTGCAAGCCAACGCCGCTTCGAGACCGGCGCCCAGGCACGCGCCGTGGATACCTGCGACGATCGGAACGCGCATCTTCTCCAGCGACTCGAGCAGCATCTGTCCGTCGCGGCTCAAACGCTCGGCGTTGGCGGCGGTCTTGAACTCGAGAAACTCGTCGATGTCGGCGCCGGCGATCCAGACGTCGCGCTTCCCGCTCATCAGCACCGCGGCGCGAACGCTCGAATCGCGCTCGATCCTGTCGAACAGCGCCGTGAACTCGTCCTTCATCGCGCGGTTGAGCTTGTTCACCTGCTCGCCCGGGAGATCGAACGTTATGACGGCGACGCCGTCGGTGACCTCGACCGTCAATGCGGGACCTGATTTCCGCGGCGGCGCGTCGAAGGTTTCGAGAATCACTTCGTCGCTCACGCCCGCTCCACGACCATGGAGAATCCCATTCCGCCGGCGGCGCAAACTGTCATCAGCCCGAACTGTCCATTTCGCCTGCGAAGCTCGTTCACGAGAGTCATCGTGATACGCGCGCCCGTCGCGCCGAAGGGATGTCCGATCGCAATGGATCCGCCCATCACGTTGAGTTTGGAGCGATCCACCTCACCGAGAGGCTCGCTGAATCCGGCGCGCTCCGCCCAGTACTGCGACTCGAATCCCTTCAGGTTCGAGAGCACCTGCGCGGCGAACGCTTCGTGCATCTCGATGAGATCCATATCCGCGAGCTTGAGACCCGCGCGCTGGATCGCTACGGGCGCCGCAAGCACCGGACCCTGGAGCAGCTGCTCGCCAGGATCGAGCGCGGCGTACGCGTACGATCGGATGTACGCGAGAACGGGATATCCAAGAGCACGAGCCTTCTCTTCGCTCATCAGCAGCACGCACGCGCCGCCATCGGTTAGAGGCGACGCGTTCCCCGCCGTGACACTCCCGTACTTTCGATCGAAAACCGGTTTCAGCGCCGCGAGCTTTTCATAAGTCGTGTCCTCGCGGATGCCGTTGTCTGTCGTGACGACCGTCGTGTACTTCGGCGGCACGTACACGGGCATTATCTCCGCAGTGAGTCTGCCGTCGCTCGTCCCTGCCGCCGCGAGACGGTGTGAGCGCAGCGCGAACTGATCCTGTTCCTCGCGAGTGACCGCGTTCAGCTTCGCCATCTTCTCGGCAGACTGTCCCATCGTCTCGCCTGTGGAGGGCTCGGCGATCGCCGGCGTGATCGGGACGAGATCCTTGCCACGAATGCGGGAGAGCGCTTTCACTCTTCCACCGAGCGTCTTCGCCTTCGAAGCATTGACTAGCGCCTCGGCGAATCCCTGCGCGTGAAGAACGGGAATGTTGGAGAGTGACTCCGCTCCGCCGGCGATAGCGACCTCGGCATGGCCGAGCGCGATCTGATCGGCCGCGTCGGTGATCGCCTGGTTGGCCGAAGCGCAGGCGCGGCTGACGCTGAACGACTGAACGCTCTTCGGAAGAATTGGCAGCAGCGAGATCTCGCGCGCGATGTTCGGCGCGACGACCGAAGGAATCACGGTTCCGAACACAAGCATCTCGACTTCCCTGCCGTCGAGATTGGTGCGCTGGATGAGCTCGGCGACACAGATCTTACCCAGATCGATCGCCGAAAGCGGCTTGAGAGAAGTGCCTGCCTTGGTGAATGGCGTGCGCACTCCGGCGACGATCGCCACCCGGCGCATTGAGCCGCTCCCGAATGTCTCCATCAGGGAAAGTTAGCCCCTTTCCCCGCTAACGCATGTCGTGGATGGTCTTGAGATCGGAGATCTTGAGACGGCGGGTCAGCGCCGGAAGCTTGAGAATGACCGTCTCTCCGACTGATCTGCCCACGAGCGCCTTGCCGATGACCGACGACATGCTGACGTGCCCATCCTCATATTCGACGGAATCGCCGAATACGAGACTGAACGTCTCCTTGGCTCCCGTCGCTTCATCCTGGACGATCACCTGCGAGCCGAGCCCGACTTTATCGCTCGGGATCTGGGTGATGTCGATCTGCGACAGCTTGCTCAGCCGCTGGCGGAGCTGGCCAAGTCGCGCCTGGACGAACTGCTGGCGCTCGAGCGCTGCCTTGTACTCGCTATTTTCGCGAAGGTCGCCGAGCTCGACTGCCTTTCTGATCTCTTGCGGAAGAGTAACGTTGAGCTCGTGCTGCAGACGCTCAACTTCCCCGCCCAATTGTTCCTTGAGCTTCTCTAACATTCAGGTTTTTTCGGGAATCAGCGGCGCTTCTTAGCTTCGCGCTGTGCCGTCGCTGCCGTTTGTGCTTCGTACGCGGTAATGCACGCTCTCGCGGCTTCCGCTGGATCGTCGGTGATGAGCATCAGGTTCATGTCGCCCTCGGCGATCTTTCCCTCGCCGAGCACTCGCGCCTGGAGCCACCGCATCAGACCCGCCCAGTAATATCGCCCGAAAAGTATCACGGGGAACTGGTAAATCTTCCCGGTTTGAATGAGGGTTACCGCCTCGAACAGCTCATCGAGGGTTCCGAAGCCGCCCGGGAAGATGATGAACGCAGACGAGTACTTGATGAACATCGTCTTGCGAACGAAGAAATACTTGAAGTAGATGACCGTATCCACGTACGGATTCGCGCCCTGCTCGAAGGGGAGCTCGATGTTGCATCCGATCGAACGGCCGCCTCCCTCCTTTGCTCCCTTGTTCGCGGCCTCCATAATTCCGGGGCCGGCGCCGGTGATTATCGCGAAGCCCGCTTTGGCGAGAAGTCTCGAAACCTCCTCCGCGGCGGCGTAGGCGGAATCGTCAGGACCGGTGCGCGCGGAGCCGAAGATCGTGACCGCCTTGTTCACCGAAGCGAGAGTGTCGAACCCCTCGATGAACTCGCCCATAATCCGCATCACGCGCCACGGATCGGTTCGAGTGAAATCAACGCCCGGAGCGGCCTGCTGAAGGAGCTTTTCATCTTCGGTGACGGGCACGGAATTTCTGATCGCGTCGTCGATCACTTTCGCGCCGGCTTTGCGCGGCCCATCCGCTTCGGAGGGAGGAGTCCTTCCCGCTTTCCGGTGCCCTTCCTCGGTGCGCTCCTTCACCCCGGCGAGAGCTTCAGTCTCCGCCGATGCGAGAGTCTCCGGCGTCGCTTTCTTGCCGCCGGCGGTGCGTGGATGCGACTTCCGCACGGCGCGTGGAGTCACCGGCTCGTCGCTTCCAGTATTTTTGCTCTTACGGGGCGCTGAGCTCCGGCTGTTCTTGGCTCTTTTCATTGGGGAAGTAAGTTGCGTGCTTCTGCAGGAACCCCGCCAGATGACGCAGCCCAGGTCGTTGTTATCATCGCCGATGGGGCGCGTCCCGACGCGCTTGCGGATGCGATCGGCAGCGGCAAGCTCAGCGCGCTCGCCTCTCTTCGCGACGAGGGCGGGCTGCACACAGTCACTTCGACATTTCCCACGGTAACAGGACCAGCCTACGCCCCCTTCCTCCTGGGCAGATTTCCGGGAGACGTCGGATTGCCCGGGCTGAGGTGGTACGACCGCTCACGGCAGGCGGCGAGAATGCTGGGACACGCACGCAGCTACGTCGGCGCGGAGATGGGATTGATCGATAACGATCTCGACCCGGCGGCGCCCACTATCTTCGAGCTTGCCAGGCCGAGCATCGGCGCGCTGAGCGTGATACGCCGCGGACTGCCGAAGGAGAACCGGATCGGACGCGGCGCGCGCTTCATCTTCCGAACCGCGCTGACGCATTTTCGTGGAAACGTGCGCGGCTGGCTGCAAATCGATGAAATGATATCGGATGAAGTCGTGCGACGGATTCGAAACGAGCGCCCACGCTACACCTTGGCCGCGCTGACGGGGATAGACAAGACGTCCCATGCCGAAGGGCACGAGTCGTCGCTCGCCGCGGAAGCGCTCTCGATCGTGGATACGACCGTCGCGAGGATCCGCGCCGACGCCGAACGGGACGGGCGCTGGGAGAAAATGCAACTCTGGATCACCAGCGATCACGGCCATTCGCCGGTGCACTTCCACGAGGATCTCGCGCGGCTGGTGGAGTCGCCAAGCAGGAGAGTGCTGTCTCACCCGTGGGCGATGAGAGCAAAGGCGGAGGTCGCGGTGATGGTCAGCGGCAACGCGATGGCGCACATCTATGTCGAACTCGAGCGCGGCGAGAAACCGGGTTGGACCGCGCTCGCGGGACGGTGGCACGATCTGCTTCTTCAGCTCGAAGGACGCGACTCGGTTGACCTTGTGCTTCTCCCGCGCGCCTCCGGTGAATGCGAAGTTCGCGCAAGCACCCGCGGGACGGCGATGGTCAGCGTCAGCGGCGGCAAGTACTCCTACTCGCACCGCACCGGCAACCCACTCGGCGTCGCCGAGTTCGAAGGGCTGTCGTTGGATGATGCGCACGCCGCCACGCTCGCGAGCGATTATCCGGACGGCGTGGTGCAGATCGCGCACCTCGCGGCGTCGCCACGCTCCGGTGACATCATTCTTTCGGCGGCGCGCGACTGGGATTTTCGCGCGCGGTACGAGCCCATCCCGCACGTGTCGTCGCACGGCGCGCTGCATCGCGAGCATATGCTGGTGCCGCTTCTCATCAATCGGCCGGCGACGCGAACACCCCTCCGCACCATAGACACAATGCCGAGCGCGCTCACCGCACTCGGCATTGCAATTCCTTCAGAGGTTCGCGGACGATCGTTCGTCTAGATTAGCTCACTGGACCGTGATAGTCGCCGTCATCGTCGGTCCGTGAATCGAGCAGATGAAGCGATAAGTGCCCGAAGTCGGAAACGATCTCGTCGCGGAACCGGAACTGAACGCGGCGACGTTGCCGCCCGTGACGAGCGACGGCGTATCGAACGTCACGTCATGCTGGATTCCGGTGTTATTCACCCAGGTAACGCTGGCGCCGCGAGAGATTGTCAGTGTCGTCGGAGAGAAGGATGTGCTTCCGAGACAGAAGTCGCCGGTGGTGCATCCGGAGCTGTTTCCGCCGCCCCCGCCCCCTCCTCCGGCGCCTGGCGCAGTCGTGGATGATGCTCCGCCTCCGCCGCCGCATGACGCAGCCAACGATGCGACCGCCAATATCCCGACAGATCTGACAAGAAAATTCATCCGGCCCTCCTTACCAACCGCCTGCGGCAACGGGCCGCGCCGTGGTCCCCACCCCTGAACGGGAATTAGTTGATGGGACAACGAAATGTTATGGTGGGGACGGCGGAGAGCCAGAGAAACGAACGTTCCAGTCCGTGCCCGGGGCCGCGACGGCCCCACAATAGTCGGGAGCGGGGAAGAAAGACTGATAGCAGAGCCGCGTCGCCTCCGGCGTCTTGCGCGACCAGATCCCCTGCCCGGTCGCTTTGATCCTCGCCTCCTCCATCACCCATCTCCTGATGAATTCGCGATCACGGTCGGCGGCGGGAAGAAGCGCCAGCTCGCCGGCGACGTCCTTTCCGAAAAAACGCTCCGAGATTTTCTGCCATCGGTCCAGGTGTCGCACTTTCTCGATATCCACGCCGATCTCGCGATCGGACGCAAATCCGAAGACGACGACATCGGCGGAATCGGAAAGGTTGAATTGGATGCGAGGATCTCCTTCGCGCCCCACCTCGATGAGATATGGTTTGCCACGCGGCCCATAGCGAAAGCGCACATCGGACGGAGCGATCCCGGTGTAATGCGAGATGAGAATTCGCAGCGTCGCGCGCGTAGTCGTGAACTTTCTCGCGCGCTCCTCGACGAATTTTGCGCGCAGCTCGGTCTCGTCGCGCGAGAGGTGACGCTCTAGCTCGCTGTGGCGCGCGTCGGCGACGTGATGGAAGACGGTCCACAGCTGAACCTCGCCCGCGGGGAGATCAGTCGAGCTCAATGATCTCCACCTCCGGCTTGCCATTCTCGATCGTGAGCACAGCGACGCTCGGCTGCAGGCGGAATCTGCGCGGCCCCGCCGCTCCCGGGTTCACGACTATCCGGTCGCCGATGCGGGTGACGAGCTGTTGGTGCGTGTGCCCGTACACAATCACATCGGCGTCGTACCGCGCCGCGAGCCTTGCCGGCGCCGGCGCTCCGACCTCGTGGCCGTGGCTGACGTGAATGCGGACACCGCCGACAGTGACAGCGAACTCGGGCTCGTATTCGCCAGGAATGTCGGTATTCCCCGCTACCGCGTGGACGGGAGCGATAAGCCTGAGCTCGTCGAGAATCTCGTCGCCACCGACGTCGCCGGCGTGAAGAATCATCTCCACCCCCGCGAGCGCTGGATGTACGGACGCCCGCACAAGTCCGTGCGTGTCCGAGATCAGGCCGATGCGACGCGTCGAAGGAGGGCTCATTACCACTTCTATATATTAGAACAGTGATGCATTGGGTACGCCTCGGCTTCCGCCTCTTTGTCCGCTCCATCCGCCGGCCGGCGCTCGGCGTCAGTCTTGTGCGGGTCAGCTGGCGGTTCCGTTCGCGAAGGTGGTACCGCCGGTTTCCATTCCTACCGCTCCCGGATTCCGATTACCTGAAGTGGCGCCTGCACACCGCGTACGGCGACGATGGAGCCGTTCCCTCCGCGGACGACATCGAGCGATATGCACGATGGGCGGTGAAGAGCAGATGATCGCGGGTGCCGGGCTCTCGCTGGAGCAGCTCATCAAGGGGAACGCGCTCGGTCTCGGATTCGATCTCGCCGGCATCGCGCGGCTCGGTCCCGCCGAGAGCGCGCCGCTGTTCGAGGAATGGCTAGCGCGGGGATACGCGGGCGAGATGGGATATCTCGAGCGCGGCGCCGAGAAGCGGCGCGATACGCGCGCGCCATTCACTCCGGCGGCGAGCGCGATCGTCGTTGCGCTGGATTACGGTGGGCGCGAGCCCGATGGTCCGGTGGCTCGCTACGCCCGCGGTGACGACTACCACGAAATAATGACGGCGCGGCTCGACGAGCTGCACCGGATGATCGAGACTGAGATCGGGCGCGAGGTTTCCGGAAAATCGTACGTGGACACCGGCCCCATTCTCGAGCGCGACCTCGCACGGAAGGCAGGGCTTGGATGGTTCGGGAAGAACAGCAATCTCCTCAATCCGCGAATCGGTTCCTTCTTTTTCATTGGTACACTCGTGATAGATCTCGAGCTCGAGCCCGACTCTCCATTCGAGCACGAGCGCTGCGGCAGCTGCAGACGATGCATCGACGCGTGTCCGACCGGCGCGATTGTGGACGATCGCATCGTGGACGCGACGATTTGTATCTCGTATCTCACCATCGAGAAACGCGGTGAGTTTTCTGACACGATGGCGCCGCTCATCGGCGACCACATCTACGGCTGCGACATCTGCCAGGACGTCTGTCCGTGGAACGTATCGTTCGCGCGGGAGCTGAAGGAGCCGGCGTTCGCCCCGCGTCCTGCGCTGGCGGGAAAAAACGCGCGGGCGCTCGCCGAAGATCTTCTGGCGATGGGTGACGAACAGTTCCGCGCCGATTTCAAGAGTTCGCCGATGAAACGCGCGAAACTGGCGGGATTGAAGCGGAACGCCGGAGCAGTGCTGAGAAACATTGGAGAGCGCTGATCGCGAACCCTGCGATGAACGATGATGCCTCAGCGGAACCTTACAGCCGTATAACAGAGAGCGGGCTGCATCAATCTGTTCGGGTTGACTGGCACTGATGATGCGGAATGTTGGCTGCGTAATCCGAAGATTTTTCCAGGCCGAAAATCTTTCGTGCCGCGTGCCTCTTACCGACACGACTGCTTCGCGTGCGACTTGCTTTCCGCCCTTTAGGCGAGCAAGCTGAGACTGGATACAGATCGAGTGTTCTCTCGAAAGACCGCCCGCATTTCACCATCTGCACTCGGCAAAATGAGACCGCATCAAGTGACTCCGCGCGTTCGATTCCAGGTATTCTGCCTGCTGCTCGCATCAATTGCCGCGTGCACCGGATCGCCTCCTTCACACGAAGCCGCGAAAACCGAGAAGAGCTCCGCCGGAACAGGGTCCACCGCGCAGAACACCGCCGTCGGCAAGCAGGACGAGTGGCTGGTGCAGGGGAAGGACCTAGCGCAAACGCGGTACAGTGAGCTGGCCGAGATCAATGCCAACAATGCCGCCAACCTCAAAGTCGCGTGGACGTTCGCGACCGGCGTGCTGCGCGGACACGAAGGCGCTCCACTGGTACACGACAACACGATGTACGTCGTCTCCCCCTTCCCCAACATTCTCTTCGCGCTCGATCTCACCAAGCCCGGCTCTCCGGTGAAATGGGAGTACCACCCGAACCCTGACAAGAGGGCAATCGGCATTGCCTGCTGCGACGTCGTGAACCGGGGTTGGACCTTCGACGACGGCAAGATTTTCTATAACACACTCGACGCGCACACGGTTGCTGTGGATGCCGCCACCGGAAAGGAGATCTGGCACGTCAAGGTCGGCGATACGAACCTCGGCGAGACGATGACGATGGCGCCCATCGTCGTGAAGCATCGTGTCATCGTCGGCAACAGCGGCGGTGAGATGGGAGTGCGTGGCTGGGTTGTCGGACTCGACGAAGGAACCGGAAAGGAAGTATGGCGGGCTTACAGCACCGGCCCCGACAGTGAGGTAAAGATCGGAGCTGGGTTCCACGCGTTCTATCCAAAAGATCAGGGGAAGGACCTCGGCGTCACGAGCTGGAATCCTCACGGCTACCTTCACGGCGCCGGTACCGCCTGGGGATGGTTTTCCTACGATCCGGATTTGAATCTCATCTATTACGGAACGAGCAATCCCGGTCCGTGGAATCAGGATCAGCGGCCGGGTGACAACAAGTGGACGAGCACTCTGTTTGCCCGGAATCCGGAAACCGGCGAGGCGGCGTGGGCGACGCAGATCACACCGCACGACATGTGGGACTACGACGCGACGAATGAATACACGCTCGTCGATCTACCGTTCGGCGGACGTGTCAGAAAAACGCTCGTGCACTTCGATCGCAATGCGTTTGCGTACGTGATCGACCGGACCAATGGCGAGATAATTTCAGCCCAGCCATTCACACCATTGAACTGGGCAACCGGCATCGACATCCGCACAAGCCTGCCACAGGTCGTCGAAGCGAAGAAGACGAAGCAGGGCGTGAACGTCACCGATATCTGCCCGCAGGCTTCGGGCGGAAAGGATCAGCAGCCATCGGCGTATTCGCCGCGCACGCACCTCTTTTACGTTCCGACCAACAACGTCTGCATGGATTACGAGGGCGTCGAGGCGAGCTTCATCGCCGGCACTCCGTATTTCGGCGCAAAGCTGAAGACGAAGATGCCCGGACCCGGCGGCTACTCGGGAGAATTCATGGCCTGGGATCCCGTCAACGCCAAAAAGGTCTGGGGAATCAAGGAAGATCTTCCTGTGTGGAGCGGGGTGCTCGCCACCGCCGGCGACGTGGTTTTTTACGGGACGCTCGACGGCTGGTTCAAGGCGGTGAACGCCGTCACCGGCAAGGTTCTTTGGCAATTCAAGTGCGGCTCGGGAATCATCGGCGCACCGATGACGTACCGCGGCCCCGACGGAAAGCAGTATATCGCAATCCTCTCCGGGTTCGGCGGCGCGGCGCCGGTTCCCGCCGGGTTTGCGACAAAACACTCGCTGAGTGGAGAGCTATATGTCTTTTCTCTCTGATCGCGAAGTCATACGAGTGGCCCGCGCGATTCGACGTCCGCTGCTTTGTACCACTATGTTGCTCGCCGCTCTGCCGCTCGCATCGTGCGACCGCGATCGATCCGACAATGACGCGAAGAAGTTGCCGGACATCGGGACACTTCAGCGCATTCCGATGGGACCCGTGCCCGGATTGGCAGTCAGCACGGCTCGCGCCGACATCGTCAATCCATATGCGACCGACGCTCGCGCGCTCGCCGACGGAAAGCGTCTGTACGTGGAGATGAATTGCGCCTACTGCCACGGCTGGGAGGGGGATGGCG
>JALYYD010000026.1 GCA_030946775.1 Gemmatimonadota bacterium | reverse complement strand
GAGTTCGCGTTATCGGTTTCACCATCTCGCTCGACGGTTTCGGCGCGGGACCAACTCAGGATCTCCAAAATCCGCTCGGCATCGGCGGGACGGATCTGCACCAGTGGTTTCGTCCCACACGCACCTTCCAGCGGAACGTGCTCGGCAAGGACGGCGGCGTGACCGGGGTTGACGATGACTTCGCCGCTCGCGGCTTCGAGCGCGTCGGTGCCTGGATTCTCGGACGGAACATGTTCAGCCCCGACCGCGGCCCTTGGACGGATAATGGCTGGAAAGGCTGGTGGGGAGACAATCCGCCATATCACGTGCCCACCTTCATCCTGACGCATCACGCGCGTCCTCCCATCGAGATGGAAGGCGGCACGACATTCCATTTCGTCACCGGCGGCATTCACGAAGCGCTCGAAAGGGCACGCGAGGCGGCCGGCGATAACGACATACGCATCGGCGGGGGAGTGAACACCATCCAGCAGTATCTCCGCGAGCGCCTCATCGATGAGATGCACATTGCCATCTCACCAGTTCTGCTCGGCCAGGGAGAGCGTCTGTTCGAGGGTGTAGACATGCGGGCTCTCGGATATGAATGCGTCGAATCCGTAGCAACAGAGAAGGCGACGCACGTCGTCCTGCGGCACCGAGGGCGCGCAGCCTAATGGTTTGCACCGCATCGCCCTTCTGTCTCGATTGCGGTATGTTTGGAAACGTACCGGGCACACTCGCGCTCCACCTCACCGCAGGGCACATCCTTGAGAGAATCCCGCTGATCGATGGCAGATGAACTGCTGCCCCCCGATGTCGTTTCCCTGATATCACGGCATCTGTCGTCGATCGATCACGTCTCGATGGTGATCGCTCTCTCGGCAAGGCGCGGCGAACCCGCCAGCGCCAGAATGCTCGCGCTTGACGCTCAAATCGCCGAATCCGCTTCCGACGCCGCCATCGCCGACCTCGTTTCGTCGGGGCTCGTAACCGGGACGGTGAACGGTTTTGGAATCGCGCGCCACCACCCGGACGCCGCCGCCGCCGACCGCCTCGCCGGCATTTACGACGCAAACCCGATCGCGGTGATCAGGGCCATCTACGAACGGAGCGCATCCCCCGCCCTTTCATTCGCGGAAGCGTTTCGAATCCGGAGGAACAGCACTTGACGATGGGCCTCATTGTCTACTCGCTTTGCGCCGTCACCAGTCTTGCCTGCGCCATACTTCTCTTCAGGAGCTACGCGCAGACGCGCGTCCGGCTGCTGCTGTGGAGCGCGCTCTGCTTTGCGTTCTTCACGCTAAACAACCTCCTCCTCATCATCGACGTTCGCGTAGTGCCGGGGGTGGACCTCTCGGTCGCTCGCACACTGCCATCGCTCATCGGCATCGCGCTCCTGCTGTACGGCTTGATCTGGGAGGCCGAGTGATTTCGCAATCCGGTTACGTGCTCTTCATCTCCGGCGCGCTGGCGATGGGATACGCCGTCGCAGCGCTTTACTTCATCAAGTTCTGGCGGCAGACGCACGACCGGCTCTTCGCATTATTTGCGCTGGCCTTCTGTCTCCTCGTCATTCATCGTGTGCTCCTCGCCGCGCTGGTCGGCACCGAAGAGCAGGCGGTCGCGTACTACCTGCTGCGACTCGTCGCTTTCGCTCTCATCGCCGTGGCCGTGATCGGGAAGAACCGATCGGCGGACCGTTAGTCGAAGCTGACCCCCGCTCCGCGCGCACGCCCTGTGCGCGCCAGGAGGTGCCGCCACGATGACTCGTAAGATCATAGATCCGGCGAACGAGCGGCAGCGCCTGCATCCGCGCATCGAGAGAATGCAGCATCTCATCGCGACCGCGCTCGGCGTGGATGAGCAGCGCCGCCTTCAGTCGGTCGAGCAAATGCTGGAGAACAACGCGCGCCGCGTGCCCGGGTATTGGATTCAGCTCTTTCTCGCCACCGGGATCGCGACTCTCGGATTGACGCTCGACAGCACCGCCGTCGTCATCGGGGCAATGCTCGTTTCTCCTCTGATGGGACCCATCATCGAGCTCGGAATGGGATTCGCCGTGGGCTCGTCGCTGCTCGTGATACAGGCGTCAATGCGAACCTTCATCAGCATCGTCGTCGTCGTCGCGACCGCGTCGCTGCTCGTGCTCGCGCTCCCCTTCCACGAGATTACGAGGGAAGTGGCGGCTCGCGCCTCACCCACCGCGCTCGATCTCCTGGTCGCCGTTTTCTGCGCACTCACGGCGGGATACACGACAGTCCGCCCCGGCTCCGACACGACAGCGGCCGCTGCCGGAACCGCGATCGGTATTGCGCTCATCCCGCCCCTTTGCGCCGCCGGATTCGGAATCGGAACCGCCGATCGTTCGATCGCCGGCGGCGCGGCGCTCCTCTTCATCGCAAACCTTTCCGCCATTCTCGTTGTGGCGTCGGTGAGTTTTTTGCTGCTTGGATTCAACCAGGTTTCCGCGGCTACCGTCGAGGCGGAATTCCTGGGCACGGCGCAGGGCCGGTCGCGAAATCTTGCCGGCCGCGCCCACTCCGCGCTCAGTGGTCTGTTCGGATCGCGCCACGGTCTGGCGATGAGAATTCTCATCCCCGCGCTGTTTCTTGTCGCCGTGTATGTGCCGTTGCGTCACGCACTCGACGAAGTGAGCTGGGAAGTTAGAACCCGGGCCGCCGTCAACAGTATCGTCGCCGAGGAAAGCCCAAGCGCGATTCAGACATCTCTTGTCCTGCAGCAGCACACCGTCTCGCTGAAGCTGTTTGCGATCGGAACCGATTCGTCGGCAGCCGATCTCGAGCAGCGCATCTCTTCGCGCATCGCCAAGGCGGCAGGATTGACGCCGGCGGTATCGGTGATCGCGGTGCCCGATGCGCAGATGCTGAAGAGCACCGCCGCGGCGCAGCGTGCCGGCACCGGAGAAGCCGCGGCGCCAATCACCTCCTCGAAGCAGCGCATCGCCGACGCGCTCAACGATGACTGGCCACCTGCGGCTGGCGCGCTGCTTCAGTGGGAGCTTACGATGGCCAGCGCCGATTCATCGTCGCTCGCGGTGCATCATATCGGGCCGCCTCTCCTCGCGATCGGCGAGGGACTGCTGGAGCGGACATTATCCGCTCGCGTCAGGAGCAATATTCGCATTCAGGATTTTCCGTTGCCACCCGATACCATTCGTGCGCGGCGGAGCAGTCTCCACCGGTGGGCCGATTCCGCGCGCGCACGGATGGGGCTTGCCGCTTCCACCGAGAGGGCCATCGTGTGCATCGAGGGGCCGATCGCCGCCAAAAGACGGCGCAACACGCTCGACAGGTCGCTGGCGAGTGAATTTCGCACCAGCAAAGCAGCAAAGGCGTCCAAGCTGTTCGTCACCGACGGTCCCGCTTGGGAGATTCGGATCGCAGCCGGGTCGTGTGAATCGCAGCCACCGGCTGCCACGCAGGCGACGCAATGACTACGACCGGCGGCGTGATCATCCTCTACTGCATCGTCACCGTCGTCGCCGTGGTGACGAAGCGCTTCCGCGTCCCGTACACCGCCGCGCTTCTGCTCATCGGCGTGCTCGTCGGCGGCCTTCATCTAGTGGATCTGCCCCGTCTCACGAAAGAGCTCCTCTTCGCGATCTTTCTTCCCGGACTCCTGTTCGAGGCGGCGTATCATCTCAAGCCGCGCGAGCTCCGCGAAAACGCGTGGGCGATCGTTACGCTCGCAGTTCCCGGCGTCGCAATCACGATCGGGCTCATCGCGATGTTCCTCGTCGCGGGGTCGGCGGTGCTCGGGACCGAGGGCGTGCTCTGGTCAACAGGACTGATTTTCGGCGCCGTGATCGCCGCCACCGATCCCGTCGCGGTGACCGCGCTCTTCCGCGAAGTCGCCGCGCCGCGCCGCCTGCACGTTCTCGTCGAGAGCGAGAGTCTGTTCAACGACGGAACGTCAATCGTCTTTCTCACGCTGCTCCTCGCCTACTTTGCGGGCGATGCGCCCACCACGGCATCGTTGTTCGTCGCCTTCGTCAGGATCGCCGGCGGCGGCGCTCTGATCGGCCTCGCCGTCGGATGGGCTATCTCCCACGTGCGCACCCGGCTCGATGACGCCGCCATAGAGATCACCCTCACGACCATCGCCGCGTACGGCGCGTTCGCCCTCGCCGAGCAATTCCATTTTTCCGGGGTGATCGCCACCGTGTGCGCGGGAGTGATCTGCGGACATCTCGGCCGCACCAGTCCGATGACCGCCGGCACGCACGCGGCCGTCAATGGTTTTTGGGAGTGGCTCGCCTTCGCGCTCAACTCGGCGGTCTTCCTGCTACTCGGAGCAGAGATCTCGGCGATCTTCCTGCTTCGGGAGTGGAAGCTGGTTCTGCTCGGCGCGCTCTCCGCCCTCGTCGCCAGGTCGATAGTGGTGTTTCTCGCCAGTTTGGGCCTTCACCGGACGAAGGAGCGAATTCCGCCGGCCTGGGGCGCGATCCTGGTGTGGGGCGGACTTCGCGGCGCGCTGTCATTGGTGCTGGCGCTGGCACTGCCGCTGGAGACGCACAACCGAACGCTTATAGTGGCGCTCACCGCGGGAACTGTGATGCTGTCACTCGTCGGCCAGGGCGGGTCGATGCCCCGACTCCTGAGACGGCTTAATCTCAAGGGCGACTAAACCGCGTCGCATTGGAGTGCCGCCCACGAATTTCTCGTGAGGCGCGATGTCGGTCTTTACCACTGGCATATCCAGCGATACTATCGGATGATCGCGACGCGGACTGCTCCGTTCCAGCGAAATCATTTCATCGGAGGATCACCGATGAACATCAAGTGGGTCCTGGCATACTCATGCCTCTTGCTCGGCGGCTGTCTCGGTTCCTCCGCCACGAATGTCGGGGATACCGAAACAACTCCGCTCGTGCGCGTGGACGGATCTCCACCGCCTTTCACGATCTCCGACGCCAACGGCGGCTCGGCGACCATCGTAAGTGGAAGCCTCACGACGTACAACACTCGTTCGGATTGCGATTACGAGATCATTCTTTCCACCGGCAAGAAGATTCCGGGGACGACCTCCTGCCTCGCCGGCGCCGCGACCCCGATCTCCAAAGGCGTCCAGCTCCATCTCAATCTCGCATCCGCAGGAGCCCCTCAGGGGTCGCACGACTACGACTTCGTCGGCGCTCAGCAACCGTGCTTTTGCCCGAAGAACTGTCCCTGTGGCGGCGATCGGCTGACTCCGGGCAGCCGCGGAACGATCTCCGAATCTTCACAATCCCGATTCAATTCGTATCGCGACCGGCTCGTCGCGCCGCTACGTTCCGACGGTTCCCAATAGGACGATCGGCCCCGTCGGCGCCGTCACGCCCGCTGCCGGCTCCTCGGTGATTGCGATCGCTTTCAAGTCGGACGGGCTCATCGCGTAGGACGCGTGCATTACAGCGCGTCCGTCGTCCCCCGGCGTAAACATCCCGGCCGGGATTTTTTTATCCTTCGTCACCAACCAAAGCTCGTAAGCGCGCCCCTTCGCCGGCATCGGCATTCTGTGGGCGAACATCGCCCACCGATTTGTTGAAGTGTCCCAGAACATCCGCGCCGATGGCGCGCGCGTACCGGTCGCGGCGAGCTCCATCACGTGGACGGACGGGCCCGTCATCATCGCCAGCTGCGCTTCGCGTTCTTGAGCGATCGTCGTCAAACGCGCGACCACCGAGTCGCTGCGCGCCGCCGCGACGCGAAGAGCGTCACGCTCTCCTACTGCGCGTAGGTACCCTGCCGCGGCGAATATGAACGCGATGGTGGCGGCGAGGGCCAGCCAAATTGCCGGCGTCACCCTCCGGCCAGGGGCCTTCGCGATGACCGCTCTATCCAGGATCCGCGCCCGCAGAACCGACGATCGCTCCGCCGGCATTCCGCCCGCCGACGGCACTTCCGGCAGCGACGAAACGACGGCGCGCAGAGCCTCGAGCTCCGCCGCGCACTCCGGGCAGCTGGCTACGTGCGCGCGCATCAGCTCGGCTTCACCGGTCGACAGCGCGCCGAGCGCAAATGCGCCGAGCTCCGCCGTCGCCACGTCGTGATTCATCGTCACCGGTGTCTTGTTGGTCATACGTGCCCTCCATAGGCCGGCGCGAGCTGCTCGCGCAGCTTCTGCATCGCCAATCTCATGCGTGTCTTGACTGTCCCCAGCGCCAGTCCGGTGCTCTCGGAAATTTCCGATTGGCTCAGCCCGCCGAAGTACGCCATCTCAACCGCCTGCCGCTGCGCCAGAGGCAGCGTGAAGAGAGCGGCTCTTATTGCTTCGCTCTGCTCCGTCGCGAGAAGCTGCTGCGCCGGATCGGCTTCATCCGACGCGCGCGCAACGTCTTCCGTCTCGATCGGATCTTCCCGCCGCCGTTTGACCGCCTTGAGCCGGTCGAGCGCGCGACTGCGGGCGATGTTTAAAATCCACGAAGCGACTCTCCCTCTGCCCGAATCGAATCGCGACGCCTGCTTCCAAGCCTGCAGAAATGTCTCTTCCACAACCTCTTCGGCGTCCGCGTGCTCGCCGACGATTGCAACCGCGACAGAGAACACGCGCCCCGACCACTTGTCGTAGAACTCGCCAAGCGCGGATGCCTTTCCGGCCGTCATCTCGCGCACGAGACGGACGTCTTCCAAGTCAATTGCTTCGTCCTCCCGGGATTCATTGCGCATCCTGAAAGGTAAAGTGTGCCGGGTTGCGGCGCCAAGATTGCGCGCCGCCCCGACAACCGTCCCCGCCGATTAACGCGGGAGAAGAACGCGATCTATGACGTGGATCACGCCGTTCGACTGCATCACGTCGTACGTGGAAATGTTCGCCACGTTACCAGACTCGTCTTTGAGCACGATGTTGCGCGGGCCGTTCATCGACGCCCACAGCCAGCCGCCGCTCACTGTCTTCAACTTCGCCGTGCCGTTGCCGTGCTTGATCAGGTGCTCGATCGCCTTCGCGTCATACCGCCCGGCAAGCACGTGATACGTCAGCACCTTCGTCAGCGCCGCCATGTTCTCCGGCTTGAGAAGATTGTCAACCGTTCCGGCGGGGAGCGCGGAGAACGCATTATTGGTCGGCGCGAACACGGTGAATGGTCCCTTCGACTTCAGCGTCTCGACAAGCCCTGCCGCCTTCACCGCCGCGACGAGCGTCGTGTGATCCTTCGAGTTTACTGCGTTGTCCACGATGTCCTTCATCGGATACATCGCGGCGCCTCCGACCATCGTCGTCATTCCCATCTGCATCTGCGCGCCCGCTGCGAACGGAACGGCGACGGCAAGGGCAGACGCGGCCATCGTGACTTTCAGCAACGACTTGAACATTGTGGAGCTCCTGTTGTGTTTGTTGGTATGGTGCCTTCACACGGCATACGACTACGCGTCGCGATTGGATCTCTCGGTCAAAAAAAAATCCCGCCCTGTTGGGCGGGATCGTTTTTATATCAGCCCATTCCTGCTCACATCTTACTTCGACTGAAACAACCTCAGGTAGCGTTCGTAGCCCTCGGCTGCCAACCGCGAGACCGGTACGAATCGCAGCGCCGCCGAGTTCATGCAGTAACGCTTCCCTGTCGGCGCCGGGCCGTCGTCGAAGAGATGTCCGAGATGGGAATCCGACATTGCCGACCGCACCTCGGTGCGTGAAAATCCGAGCGAGCGGTCCGTCAGCGTGCGCACTGCCGCTGCGTCGAGCGGCCGCGTGAAGCTCGGCCAACCGGTGTGCGAATCGTACTTATCGGTCGAGCTGAAGAGCGGCACGCCGGAGATGATGTCCACATAGATGCCGGCGGCGTGATTGTTCCAGTACTCGTTCCGGTACGGAGTCTCGGTAGCGTCTTTCCTCGTGACCGCGTACTGCAGCGGTGTGAGCTGTTTCTTCAGCTCGTTGTCGGACGGCCGACGGTATTCCATTCCGGACGCGCCCCGCGTCTGCGCCCCGATAATGCCGGAATTCGCGCCGAACACGAGCGCCCCCGCCATAAGTGCCTTTCCGAAGTGTATCGATCTCATTGCCGGGCCTCGCGTAGTTGACGTATGATCCATCTGCTTCCTCCTTCTATACGACGCGGGGCGGCGTTCGGATCTGCGTCACTGGTACCCGATGTGCAGATAGATTCGTTGCGTCAGGCTGGCCGATTTGACCTTAGAGGAGCCCAAATGGCAAAGTGCGAAGTTTGCGGCAACGATTACGACAAGTCTTTCACGGTGACCATGGCCGGAAAAACTCATACCTTTGACGCGTTCGAGTGCGCCATCCACGCCCTCGCCCCCAAGTGCTCGCACTGCAGCTGCAAGATCATCGGCCACGGAGTCGAGAGCAAAGGCACGTTCTACTGCTGCGCCAGCTGCGCGGACATGGCAGGCGTAAAGGGATTGGAAGACCGCGTTTGACAGCCTTCGGAGGACTGTGAACTTGAAATGGAAATCGCGCCGCACCAGCGCTGAGAAAATCGGAGACGAGCGTGTCCGCACGCTCTTCGCCTGGCGTCCAATGCCTGCCGATGACGGATACACCTACTGGATGAGCAAGCTCATCGTCAAGGAGAAGCTGCTCCCGAAAGTCGCGCGCGGCGGATTCGAGGAGGATGCCGAGGGTTGGGAGATTCTTCACGCCGAGCCGCTCTCCGCGTATCGCAAGCCAAAGAAGTAACTCGCGGCGCGTCGCGATAGATCTCAACGCCGACCTCGGCGAAGGCTCGGGTAACTCCCGTCTCGCCGAGGACGAAAAGCTTCTCTCCCTCGTTTCATCGGCAAACATCGCCTGCGGCTACCACGCCGGCGACGCAGTAACCATCCGCGACACAGTGCGGATAGCGCGCGATCGAGGTGTCTCCATTGGCGCCCACCCATCGTTCCCGGACAAGCTCGGATTTGGGCGTCGCGAGATAAAGATCGGCGCCGAAGAGCTGCGCCTCCATATTATCAAGCAGATCGAGATTCTCGCCGAAGCCTGTGCCGCCGCAGGCACGAAGCTCAACTACGTCAAGCCGCACGGCGCGCTCTACAACCTCGCTGCGCGCGACCGCGCCACTTCCGACCTGATCGCCGATTCGATTCGCGCCGTGAATCCTTCGCTCGTACTACTCGGACTCGCCGGCAATCAGATGCTCGACTCCGCGCGCGCAGCGGGAATCGGCGCTGCCGCCGAGGCGTTCGCGGATCGCGGCTACTCCGAGGACGGCACGCTTGTTCCTCGCGGCGAAGATGGCGCGCTGCTCGATTCACCCGAGGAGATCGCATCCCGCGCGATCAGACTCGTCAAAGAGCGAAGCCTCGTTGCGCGAAGCGGCAAAGAGCTGACGATCGATGCTGACTCCCTCTGCACGCATGGCGACGGCCCGAATGCGTTCGAAATACTGAAGCAGCTTCGCGCCGACCTCGAAGGCGCTGGCATTGCGATCACGCCTTTTGTCAGCTGAGCCGCCGATGAAACCTGTGCTGCATCCTCTGGGTGATTCGGGGATCACTGTCGCGCTCGCTGAGGTCGCGAGCCGCGATACGACCCGATCCTGCCGCCACGCCGCTGACCGGCTCAGGTCCGCCGGACTCGCGCACGTGGAAGATGTTGTCGCCGCATATACGGCGGTCACCGTCTTTTACGACTCGCTGCACGCGTCATACGAGCAGGTATCGAAGGAGATATCGCTCGTCCTGGAGAGAAAGCCTCAAAGGCGGGAGTACAAATCTCCAGTGCGCACGCACGTCATCCCCGTCGTTTACGACGGCGCCGATCTGGACGACGTCGCCGAGCTCACGAAACTCTCGCGTGAAAGAATCATCGAGATTCATTCCTCCCGCACGTACGATGTGGACCTCCTCGGCTTCGTTCCCGGCTTCGCTTATCTGAGCGAAATCGATCCGCGGCTGCGCCTCGCTCGAAGATCCCAGCCGCGCCCACGCGTTCCCGCCGGCAGCGTCGCCATCGCCGCGGAGATGACGGGTGTATACCCATTCGACACGCCGGGCGGCTGGCATCTGTTGGGACGCACGACGGCAGTAATGTTCGACCCGCGCCGCGATGAGCCCTCGCTCCTCAAGCCGGGCGACAAAGTGAAGTTCGAGCCCGCCACGTGAGCATCACCGTCGTGCGCGCCGCGCCGTATCTCACCGTTCAGGATTTCGGACGCACGCGCTACCGTGAATTCGGCGTCCCCCGCTGCGGCGCTATGGATCGATACGCACTCGGCGCCGCCAATTCCGTTCTGGGAAACGACCCGGAGTGCGCCGGTCTGGAATGGGCACTCGGCGGTGGTGTATTGCGCTTCGACACCGCTTGTCGTTTTGCGATCGGTGGCGCCACTGCGGATGCATCACTCGACGCCGCGGCAGTTTCGTCACTTACCGCGTTCACCGCGAACGCGGGCGATGCACTCGAGATCGGACGCTTTACGAGCGGAAGATTTCTTTACGTCGCGGTGGAAGGCGGAATCCTCATCGAGCAGCTGCTCGGGAGCGGCAGCACTTATCTCCCCGCGCACTTTGGCGGCGTGGAGGGACGGTTGATGAAATCGGGAGACATTTTGCCCGTCGGACCAAGCGCGACGCCTGGCCGCCCTGATTTCTCCGCGCCAGACGGTCTGCGCATCGACTACTCGCGAAGCGCGATTCGCGTCATACCCGGCCCCCAGTGGTCGCTGTTTTCCGAGAGCGACAGAACTCTGTTCTTTTCGCAGCAATACACCGTGTCGAGATCGTCCGACCGGATGGGCTACCGGCTGGAGGGTGCTCCGCTTTCCGCCGAGCTTGGCCTTTTGCCATCGGAAGCGGTGTGCGAGGGAACGATCCAGCTTCCGCCGGATGGTCTCCCGATAGTCTTGATGGCTGATTCGCCGACAGTCGGCGGCTACCCCAAGATCGGCGTCGTTTCAGCCACGGATCTCCCGGTGCTCGCGCAAAGGAATCCCGGCGGGGCAATCCGATTCGAGCTGACGACGGTGGAAGATGCGCAGCGCCGACTCCGGAGGTCCGCCGCCTCGCTATTCACCCTCGGGTCGCTCGCCTCTAAGGCGTGATCCCGCTTGCAACACCCGCGGCTTGCTTGTAAATACGGCACTCGTGAGCTCACATCGGATTCGTCTTTTCATTATCGCCACGACCCCGCTGGCCATCTCCGGCTGCGGCGGATCACGCGACGCGCCGGCGCCGACTCGCGCGGCAGCAGTCGCCGCGCCGGCGGCGGTGGCAGAATTCCGCGTTCCGAAAATGAACGAGCTCAAAGACTCAGCGATGCGCTTTTCAGTGTCGCGAGGCCGCGCGATTCTCGAGGCGACCCGCGACAGTCTCCCGCATAACGTCGGCAACTCGCTGCGCTGCGTTAGCTGCCACTTCGCCGCCGGCACCGCGCCGAACGCAATGCCCTGGGTGGGCGTGTACTCACGCTTCCCGCAATTCCGCCCGCGCAGCGGCAGAGTCGATCTCCTCGAGGATCGCATCAATGATTGTTTCGAGAGAAGTCTGAATGGACGGCCGCTGAAGAGCGACAGCCGAGACATGCGGGACATTGTCGCCTATATGGCGTTCCTTTCCCTCGGTGTTCCGGCGGGATCGACGATCCGGGGCCAGGGCGTCCCGAAGCTCCAGAAGCTGGCGTCCGACACCTCGCGCGGCGCGGTGGTTTTCACTGCTGAATGCAGCCGGTGTCACGGCTCGGCGGGACAGGGCAGCGCCATCGCGCCCCCGCTCTGGGGAGCAAATTCTTACAACAACGGAGCGGGAATGTCGCGCATCGGCGTGCTCGCGTCGTTCGCGCATCGGCTGATGCCGCTCGACAAGCCGGGATCTCTCACCCCGCAGCAGTACTACGATGTGTCCGCGTACATCAACTCGAGGCCGCGACCCGACTTTTCGGGGCGCGCGAAGGATTTTCCGGGCGGCGGCGCCCCCGACGACATCGGCTATCCGGTTGAGCGCGGAGCGGGACATCTCTCCCCGCACTGAGTCGCTCCTCGATCACTACATGCCGGAGTATGACAAATCGGAGCACCACTCGATTTCCATCGATGCTCCGCCCGACGCCACGTATCAGGCGCTGCTGTCCGCCCCAATAGGTTCGTCAATCCGCGTTCAGGTGCTGCTCCGGCTCCGCGAGTTCCCCTCCCGACTGAGCGGCCGGCACTGCGACGATGACGTCAACCCGCGCACCGCAAGCGTGCTCGATTTGGTTGGAAATGGTTTCTTCCTCGTTGACGAGCAGCCAGGCCGCGAAATAATTCTCGGCAAGCTAGGCCAGTTCTGGCGGCCGCGCGGAGGCAGCGCGCCGAAGTACGAAACGATAGACGCGCCGCTCGAGCCGGGCACCGCCGCCGCGTTATGGAATTTCCGGGTCGCGCGTAACGGCGCCGGCAGCGTTGTTCATACGGAGACGCGAATCAGATGCGCCGATGATTCGGCGCGGCGAAGTTTTTCTCGCTACTGGTTTCTCATCGCGCCGTTCAGCGGATTCATCCGGAAGCAGATGCTCAAATCCATCAGGGACGCAGCCGAGTCAATCGGGTATTAACTGTTCCCTCCCGCCGGCGTCTATCAGGGTGAGTGGGCACGGGGCCCTGAGGCGGCATACCCGAAGAAGGAGCATGACAATGTTCAGGACGCGAACGGCGGCGATGGCCGCGGCAATGATTCTTACCGCTGCAGGAACTTCACGCGCGCAAAGCGCGAGCAGCGCCACGGAAGGCAGACGCAAGGAAGTAATCGAGGGGTGCCGGAATCACCCGGGCGCGACGGGTGACTGCAAGGACGTCCGAGCGGACAATCGCGGCGTCGCTTCGGACAACAAGGAGCTCGGTGCGGATCGCCGCGATCTCCGGCGCGACATCAAGTCGGGCGACTCGACCGGTATCAGGCAGGATCACCGAGAGCTCCGCGGAGACCGGAAGGATCTCCGCAGCGACAAGCGCGACCGCCGCGGCGATGTGCGCGATCTGAGAAAGGACCGCCGCGCCAGCAACTGACGAGGGCGCTTCGTAAGCAAAGGCGGCGGGCGAAAGCTCGTCGCCTTTGCTTTTCGTATCTTCTTCGCGGTCGTTCACCCGAAATCATTGGGAGCTTTTCGTGAATCGTCGCCGAATCGTCGAACTGTTGATTCCCTGCGTAATCCTCGCCACACCTTTTTCTTCAAGCGTCGCCCAGTCGGGCGCGATCGATCCCTCGACCGCGAGGCCGGGCCGCGATCCGTCTCAGCCGATCGACGAAGCGTACACCAAGAAGATTCGCGAGTACACCACCGAGGCGTTCTTCCTCTCGCCGCTCGTCGACTATCTCCCCGCATCGGCGACGGTGCCCACACCGATGGCAGTCCTCGGAGACATCGCCGGAGCGCGCAACAACCTGCCTTACTCGAAGGACGTTTACGCGTACTTTCGGCTGCTCGCGAAGTCGAGCCCGCGCGTCAGAGTCTATTCGATCGGAACGACCGAAGAAGGCCGCGAGATGATCGCCGTCGCCGTGGCGTCGGAATCCGTTCTCGCAAACCTCGACGCGAACAAGGCAAAGCTCGCCAAGCTCGCCGATCCGCGCAGCATCGGGATGGATGACGCGCAAGCGGAGCGGATCGCCAACGACGCGACTCCCGTCTATTACATCACCGGCACCATTCACTCTCCGGAATCCGGCGCGCCGACGGCGCTGATGGAGCTCGCGTATCGCCTCGCGGTCGACGAGAGCCCTTACATAAGAAACATCCGCGACCATCTCGTCACTCTCATCACGCCGATCGTCGAGGTGGATGGGCGCGACCGCGTCGTGGACATCTTCCACTGGCATATGGCGCATCCCAGTGAGCCATATCTGCCGCTGATGTATTGGGGACACTACGTCGGGCACGACAACAATCGCGACGCGATGGCGCTGACGCTCAAGCTCTCGACGAACGTTCTCGACACATATCTGGGATGGAACGCGCAGGTGCTCCACGATCTGCACGAATCGGTTCCGTATCTGTACGACAACACCGTCGGCGACGGCCCCTACAACGCGTGGCTCGACCCGCTTCTTACCAACGAATGGCAGATGCTCGGCTGGAACAACGTTCAGGAGATGACGCGTCTCGGAATGCCGGGAGTGTTCACACACGGAAACTTCGATACGTGGTCGCCCGGATATCTGATGTTCATGGCGGCCACCCATAACGGCATCAGCCGCCTGTATGAAACGTTCGGCAACGGTGGGACTGCGGAAACGGTGCAGCGCACTCTTTCTCCCACCGAGACCTCGCGCACCTGGTACCGCCAGGACCCTCCGCTGCCGCGTGTGATGTGGTCGCTCCGCGACAACAACAATTACGAACAGACCGGGCTGCTCGTCTCGCTCAGCTACTTCGCGAACAATCGCCGGCTGTTCCTCCAGAATTTCTGGGAGAAGAGCAAGCGATCAGTTCTGAAGGCGCGCACCGAAGGGCCAGCCGCGTACGTCTTCCCCGGGAGCGATCCGCGCCCCGGCGCTCAAGCTGAATTGTTGCGCGTGCTGCAAAAGCAGCACGTGGAAATCTCGCGCGCCACCGCCACGTTTACAGTGATGGTTCCGGCTCCGCGCACTCCACCGCGCACCGGCGCCGCAGCCGATACCACGAGACGCCCCACGATCGCGCGCACCGATTCATCCGGTCCCTCGACAACGAACGGCACCGATTCGATGAAGCCGCCCGCGGCTTCGACCACGGCTCGCGATTCGGTCCGCGCCGACACCACCCAGCCGCAGCGCCCCCGAATGGAGCGCCGCACCTTCCCCGCCGGCAGCTACATCGTGCGGATGGACCAGCCTTACTCGCGCATCGCGGACGCGCTGCTCGACTATCAGTTCTGGAGCCCGAACGATCCGCAGAAAACTCCGTACGACGATACCGGATGGACGTTCCCGGAAAACTTTACCGTCCAGTCGGTGCGCGTCACGGATGGCAGCGTCCTCGGCGTTCCGATGGAGCCCGTGCTCTCTTCCATTCACGCGCCCGGCGGCGTCACCGGCGCGGGATCCGTCTTTGCGATCAACAATAACGCCGACAACGCGCTCGTCACGCTGCGGTACAGGTTTCCCAAGGCGGATTTTCAGATTTCGGAGCAGTCGTTCGAGTCCGACGGGCAGAAGTTCGCCCGCGGCTCATTCGTCATCAGCGGCGTTTCGAGCTCCGATCTCGACAAGGCAGCGAGCAGCCTTGGCCTCCGCGCGTATTCGCTCTCGTCCGCGCCCACCGTCGCGAAGCACCCCGCTCGCGCCGCGCGAGTCGCGCTCCTCCATACCTGGACGAGCACGCAGACCGAGGGCTGGTGGAGACAAGCGCTCGACTTCCAACAGATACCGTTCGACTACATCAGCGTTCAGGACGTGGCGAAGAATCCGAATCTGCGCGCCAAGTACGACGTCATTCTCTTTCCACCCGGCGGCGGCGGCGCGCAGTCGATCATCGCCGGACTTCCGATGTGGCGCACGCCGATGCCGTGGAAGAACACTCCCCTCACTCCGAACATCGGCAAGTGGGCGGAGACCGATGACATCCGCCCCGGATTGGGATACGGCGGCGTCGAAAATCTGAAAACGTTCGTCGAGGGCGGTGGTGTTCTCGTCACCGCCTCGAACACGGCGAACTTTGCCATCACGACAGGATTAACGGCTGGCGTCACGATGACCAGCCCGCCCAACCTCCACGTCGTCGGGTCGCTGCTCCGCACGAAGATCGTTGACGACGCGAGCCCGATCGTCTACGGGATCCGCGACAGCATCGCGGTCTACAGCGACGGCGGCGAAAGCTTCAGCATCAGCAGCATCCTCGGCGGCCGCACCGGCACTGTTCCCCCCGAGCAGCGCGCGACCGGCCGTGGCACAGGTGACGACCCCGACGTCGTTCAGGGCAGACCGACTCTCGATCTCCGAAATCAGGCGCCACCCCGCCCGACCGTTCAGCCCTGGCAGGCGACACCGGTCACCGATGAGCAGCTGCGAAA